>NZ_JTLA01000035.1:0-183112 GCF_000799055.1 Ensifer sp. ZNC0028 | reverse complement strand
GCACTAATTGCGGCGCCGCAACGCGCACGCGGCATTTCTTCTTACGGTGCGCCGTTATGATGTCGGCAGCAGCATCGATACCAGGCGGGCGGCGGCGGCGTCGCCGACAGCAGGCAGATCCAGGATGGCCAGTCCAGCCGGCGGATAGCCGTCGGGAAGTGCCTCGCGGGCGGCATCGTCTCCAACCAGACTGCACAGCAACTGTTCGATCATCGGGTTGTGGCCGACGAGCATCAGCGCGTTTACATGCCGATGCGCGTCGATGAGGTCGAGATAGACGCTCGTCGGACCGAAATAGAGCGCATCGATGTAGCGGATATCCAGGTCTTCGCTGACCGTGCGGAAGAACGGCTCGGCCGTTTCGCGGCAGCGCACGGCCGTCGAGCAGAGGATGCGGTCGGGGCGGATGCCCTGGTCGGCGGCCGTCTGGGCAAGCCGCTCGGCATCGATGTAGCCGACCTCGTCCAGCGATCGATCGAAATCGCGCTGGCCCGGAAGCGCCCAGCCGGAACGGGCGTGCCGCAGAAGGTAAAGGCGGAGAGCCTTGGGGGCGCTGTCTTGCATCGAATGGTTCCGGCGTTGCCTGCCGGTTGCAGCGACAGGGTAGAATTTTGTCGGCTTTCGTGTCGGCCGGCAGACCGTCACCTTTCCTCGCCAGGACCGTAAAGATCAAGCTGGCCGCCGTGATTTTTTCGGGGACTGCGGGGTGCTGCGCTTTGCCGCGGTCGCGAATGGACGATGAAATGACGCAAACACATCATTGTCACTTTTCAGCGAGCAGAGGCGGTGTCGTCGGTGGGCGCAAGTCGGAAATCAAGATCCGATGTGTAATTTTGATGAAATATTCGTCAGTTAGCCTGAAACGCGAGCAATATTAAAATACGGTTGAGTGTCTGTTCCGAGGCTTGAATCACGGCTTCCATAGGTCTATACACCGCCGCAATGAGATGTTCTTCAGGAGAATCGCGTTGAGTGAGAAGATCGATCTTAGTACCTTCGTCCTTTCCGAGGACGAAGAATTCATGAATGCCAACCACCGGGCGTATTTCCGGGCCAAGTTGAACGCTTGGAAAAATGACATCCTTCGCGAGGCACGCGAGACACTGGATCACTTGGCAGAGGAGAGCGCCAATCATCCGGATCTCGCAGACAGGGCTTCTTCCGAAACTGACCGGGCAATCGAGCTCAGAGCCAGGGACCGCCAGCGCAAGCTGATCTCCAAGATCGATGCGGCGTTGCAGCGGCTCGACGAAGGCACCTACGGCTACTGTGAAGAAACAGGCGAGCCGATCGGCCTGAAGCGACTGGACGCCCGTCCGATCGCAACCCTCTCGATCGAGGCGCAGGAGCGCCACGAGCGGCGGGAAAAGGTCTACCGGGACGAATAAGCTTTCGGGCTTTCGTAGCAGTCTGAAAAAAGGCGCGGGTCAAACCGCGCCTTTTTCCGTTATGCCGAATTTCTTGCGAAGAAACGAAGCGGATTTTCACTTCAGTTTCTGGCCTCAGACAGTATCCCGCGTTGTCGCGATGCCCGACGTCGCCGTCGGGCCAATGCGCAATCAGGGCTTACGCCCGGCGGAGATGTCGGCCAGCATGCGGTTCATCTCCTCTTCGATCGTCGGCTCCTTGTGACCGCCATCGGCAGGCGCGCCGAGGGTTGGCTCCTGACGGCCGGATTGAAGCGATGCACGGTTTTCCGGGTTGACGGATGTCGCCGGGCCGAGGCGCTGCAGGTCGCCGGTAATCTCGGCGTCGAGGAGGCGCTCGAAGTCGGAAAGAGCAGCGGCCGGAGCTGGCTGCGGCTGAGGCTGCGACTGGATGATCGGTGCGGGGCGCTGAAGCTGCTGGGGTGGCTGCGCCTGAATGGGCTGCGGCTGCACGGTCTGGGCCATGGCGACTGGACGGTTCATCGGCGCATCGACGTTCACCGAAGGGGGGGCGACGGCGGCAACGGACGGGATCTCAGGTGCCGCTTGGGCGACAGAGCGGGCAAGAGGGCGCTGCTCTGCCGCAAGGGCAGGTGCGGCCACCGGGCGCTGTTCGGCCGTAACGCGCATCGGCGCCACAGGCTCGACGCGGGCGACCGGCTGTTCCTCGGTCCGGGTGATGGGGCGAACCGGCGTTGCGACGACGGGTTCGGCCTGCATCGACGGCGCGGGCTGCTGAACGGTTTCCCTGACGGCCGGACGGCTTTCGGCCATCGGTTCGGCGACCTTGCGTTCGATGACAGCGGGGCGTTCGGCCGGACGCTCGTCGCCGCCGGCGACGATCCGGCTTTCGATGACGATATCCGTCGGCCCGCCGATCATGATCAGGTGCTCGACATCATCACGGCGCACCAGCACGAGGCGGCGCCGGGTATCCACGGCGGCGGCGTCGAGCACGGCCAGACGCGGCTGGCGGTTCTTGCCGCCACGGATGAAGGGCGACGAAGGGCGGTTGCGCATGATCCAGAGTACGGCCACGAGGCACAAAAGTCCGATCGCGACCGCTGCAGCGGCGACAACGAACCGGCTGCCGTTGTCGGCGATGATCGTTTCCATCATAGGCTGAACTCCTTCTGCCTTTCGAGTGGCAGTATTTGACGGCTTTTTTCGGGCTCGGACAAGCACTTCGCCGACATTCCCTGTGAATTGGCTCGAATGCTTCCGCACAGGTGCTTTTTGCTGTTATCTCTGATTGTTAAAGATGATTCTTGTCCGAATGATCGAGGGCGTGTCGGCAATGGCCGATTTTGCCCGGCGGTTTGAGCGGATGCCGGCCGGAAGGGCTGGGCCGCGCCCGCGCGCGGCGCCGGCCGCGTAAGAGGACCCGATGACGAAATTGCGGCAGTCAGGCGACTACCAGATGCCGGTTGTTGACCGTGGCGTCAGGCCCGGAACCGTGCTGCGGATCGTGCTGCTCGCGATCGTCCTCACCGTTTCCGCCATCGCCTTCGTGATCTTCCGGAACCAGATGGAAAACGAGATCGTGCTCGGCATCCTCGGCGTTCTCGCCATGGTCGGCATCTTCTTTCTCGTGTCCTCCGTCATCGGCTTCATCGAGGTGATGCCGCAGTCGCGCCCGGACGAACTGGCGCGCGCCTTCCTCGATGCGCATGAGGACGGCACGATCGTGACCGACCGCAAGGGCCGGATCATCTATGCCAACGCCGCCTATGGCGCGTTGACGGGTGCCAGAAACGCTGCCGGCATCCAGTCGCTCGAAACCATCCTGTCGCGCAATCGCGAGGCGACGGAAGCGATCTACCGGCTGACCAACGGCCTGCACGAGGGGAAGCAGGGGCATGAGGAATTCCGTCTGCTGAAGCCGCTCGCGACCGGTGCGGCCACCGGCTCCGGCGCCCATTGGTTTCGGCTGAAGGCGCGCGTCCTGCCGCTCGAAGACAGCGAGCGCAACCCGCTCTATCTCTGGCAGATCGCCGACATCACCGCCGAGCGCGACGACCAGGAACGCTTCTTCAAGGAATTGCAGAACGCGATCGACTATCTCGACCACGCGCCCGCCGGCTTCTTCTCCGCCGGCCGCAAGGGCGAGATCTTCTACATCAACGCCACGCTCGCCGACTGGCTCGGCATCGATCTCACCAAGTTCCAGCCGGGCTCGATCAGCATCGGCGATCTGGTGGCCGGCGAGGGGCTGACGCTCGTCCAGGCGGTTCAGGCGGAGCCGGGTCTGAAGAAGACCAAGATGCTCGACCTCGACCTGCGCAAGATGAACGGCCAGAGCCTGCCGGTGCGCATGATCCACCGCGTTTCCTCGACCCGCGACGGGGCGCCCGGCGAAAGCCGCACCATCGTCATGTCGCGCGAGGGCGGCGAGGACAGCGACCAGTCGGCGTCGAGCGCGGCGATGCGCTTTACCCGCTTCTTCAACAATACGCCGATGGCGATCGCCTCGGTCGATGGCAACGGCCGGATCCTGCGCACCAATGCGCCGTTCCTGAAGCTGTTCTCCGGCCTCGTCTCGCAGGACGATGTCGAGCGCGGCGCGCTGATTGATGCCGTGGTGCACGAAACCGAGAAGCTTCGCCTGCACGATGCGCTTGCGGCCGCCAAGGACCGGCAGGGCGACATCGCACCGATCGACGCGCTGCATCCGACCGATGGCGAGCGCCATTTCCGCTTCTACGTCAATGCCGTGATCGACCAGACCGATCAGGCGCCGGAGGAAGCGGCGATCATCTACGCACTGGAGATTACCGAGCAGAAAGCGCTCGAAAACCAGATGGCGCAGACGCAGAAGATGAACGCCGTGGGCACACTTGCCGGCGGCATCGCGCACGACTTCAACAACGTGCTGACTGCGATCCTGCTGTCGTCCGACCACCTGCTTCTGTCTGCCCGGCCGGCCGACCCGAGCTTCGCCGACCTGATGGAGATCAAGCGCAACGCCAACCGTGCCGCTGTTCTCGTGCGGCAGCTGCTTGCTTTCTCGCGCAAGCAGACGATGCGGCCGACGGTACTCAACATGACCGACGTCATCGGCGACCTGCGCATGCTGGTCGACCGCATGACCGGAACAAACGTCAAGGTCGAGGTCGACTATGGCCGCGATCTCTGGCCGGTCCGGACCGATCTCGGCCAGTTCGAACAGGTGCTTTTGAACCTCGCGGTCAACGCCCGCGACGCCATGCCCCAAGGCGGCATCATTACACTTCGCACCCGCAATCTGCCGGCGGCGGAGGTTTCGGCCTTCGGACGCCGTGAGCTGCCGGACGAAGACTTCGTGATGGTGGAAGTTTCCGACCAGGGAACAGGTATTGCGCCCGAAATCCTCGACAAAATCTTCGAGCCGTTCTTCACGACCAAGGAAGTGGGCAAGGGCACCGGTCTCGGCCTGTCGATGGTCTATGGCATCGTCAAGCAGTCGGGCGGCTACATCTATCCGGAATCGGAAGTGGGCAAGGGCACGACCTTCCGCATCCTTCTGCCCCGCCACATCGAGGTTCCGGTCGCTGCGGAAGAGACCGCACAGGCCGGGACAACGCCCGCGACCAATACGATGGCTGTTGCCGCGCCGGCCGCTCAGGCAGTTGCAGCCCCCCCTGCGAAGCAGGAAGAGCCGACCGATCTCACCGGGGATTCGGCCGTGGTGCTGTTGGTGGAAGACGAGGAGGCCGTGCGCCGCGGCGGCAAGCGCATGCTGGAAACGCGCGGCTACACCGTCTACGAAGCGGGCTCCGGCGTCGAGGCGCTCGACATCATGGACGAGCTCAACGGCGCCGTCGATATCGTCGTATCCGACGTGGTGATGCCGGAAATGGACGGACCGACGCTTCTGACCGAACTCAGGAAGAAGTATCCGGACCTGAAGTTCATTTTCGTTTCCGGTTATGCCGAAGACGCCTTTGCCCGCAACCTGCCGGCGGACGCCAAGTTCGGCTTCCTGCCGAAGCCGTTCTCGCTGAAGCAACTGGCCGTCGCCGTGCGCGAGATGCTCGATTCCTAAGCCTGGTCGGTCTAAACTTTCTTTTGAGTAATCCCGGTGAACTCCGGACACGAAAAAGCCCGGCGATTATCTCGCCGGGCTTTTCTGTTTGTCGAAGACTGTCCGAGATTACTTCGCGTTGAGCGCCACGGCGATCTCGCCGGCAAGCCGGGCATTGTTCTCGACCAGCGCAATGTTGGTCTCGAGGCTGCGGCCCTCGGTCATTTCGAAGAGGTTGCTGAGCAGATAGGGCGTGACCGCCTTGCCGGTGATCTCGTCGTTTTCGGCGTTGTCGAGCGCGCGGGCGATGTAGATTTCCATCTCTTCGCGCGGGATCTCGGCAGCTTCCGGAACCGGATTGGCGACCAGCATGCCGCCTTCGACGCCGAGTTGCTCGCGCATGGTCTGGAAGTTGGCGATGGCCGCCGGGCTGTTCAGCATCAGCGGGCTCTTCAGGCCGCTGTCGCGCGACCAGAAGGCCGGGAAGATTTCGCTGTCATAGGTGACGACCGGAACGCCGCGCGTTTCGAGCACTTCGAGCGTCTTCGGGATGTCGAGGATCGCCTTGGCGCCGGCGCAGACGACGATGACGCCGGTGCGGGCAAGTTCGTCGAGGTCGGCGGAGATGTCGAAGGAGAGCTCGGCGCCACGGTGCACGCCGCCGATGCCGCCGGTCGCAAAGACGCGGATGCCGGCGCGGGCGGCGGCAATCATCGTCGCGGCAACGGTCGTCGCGCCGGTGCGGCGCTCAGCGATCGCGAAGGCGAGGTCGGCGCGCGAGACCTTCATCGCGCCCTGGGTCTTCGCCAGTTCTTCGAGCTTGGCGTCGTCAAGGCCGATATGCAGCACGCCATGGATGACCGCGATGGTCGCCGGCACGGCACCCTGCTCGCGGATGATCGCTTCAACACTGCGGGCCATGTTCAGGTTGCCCGGGTAGGGCATGCCATGGGTGATGATGGTCGACTCCAGTGCCACGATCGGCGCGCCACGCGCCTTGGCGGCTGCGACCTCGTCGGAATATTCCATCGGCAGGAAGGGGGAAGCGGGTTTGGTCATGGTCTTTCCTTGGGAGTTCTGCTGGCAAATGTCATGACAGCATTTGGGGCACGGGCACAAGGGCCAGCGCCTGTTCGAGATTGGTCGCGGACATCTCTTCGGACGCGGCCAAGGGAGAGCGCAAGGTGATTTGAGCGGCTGCGATGCCGTGCCGCAGGCACGCGTTGATGGCGTGGCCACCAAGGCGCGCCGAGAGGAATCCGGAGGCGAGCGCGTCGCCGGCGCCGGTGACGTCGGCAAGCGCGGGAAGGGCTGGCGGAACGGCAACGCAGGTGTCTTCGCCGTCGAAGGCGACGACGGCGCGGCCGCCGCGTGTGACGACGCCACCCGTAAGGCCGACGCTTCTCAGCAACGACGGCCACTCATTCGCCTCGGCCGCATCCTTGCCGGTCAGTGCCCGGGCCTCGGACTCGTTCATGAACAGGAACGAGAGATGCGAGAGGCAAGGCCGATAGCGGATGACCTTGGCCGGCGAAACGGCGATGCCGGCGACGAGGCGGCCGTTGCCGGCAGCCGACTGGGCAAGTGCGGCGATGGTTTCTTCCGGCAGGTTGGCGTCGGTGAGAACGAGCTGGCTCGTGGCAATGACCTCGCGCAGCGCCCGTCGTTGCAACTGCCGGGGCGAGAACAGCCGGTAGAGCTCCATGTCGGCAAGCGCAATCACCAGATTGCCATCGTTTTCAAGGATCGCCGTATAGCTCGGCGTCTGGCGGTCGAGAAAGGTGAGGGGAGTGTCGATGACGCCGGCGGCGGCCGCGGCTGCGGTCACCATCTCGCCGGCCGCATCGCCGCCGCGGGTGCTGATCATGCGCACGCTGTGGCCGAGCCGCGCCATGTTGCGCGCGGCATTGAAACCACCGCCGCCCGCTTCTTCGAACCAGCTTCCCGGATTGCTCGATCCTGGCGCTGTCGTTCCCGATATACGGCCGCGCCGGTCGATATGCGCACCGCCGAAAACGGCGATCTCAGCTTGCGTCATGAATGTTCCTCTGCTTGGCCGATCGGCCGAATATCTGTTGGCATCCTGCAATGCCGCATCGCGAAGCGCCACGCGCCCGACCCGTCCGAAGTGTCATGCGCCAACGAATCGGCCGGGCCTAACAGGGCAGGTTCGAAGTGCTGGCGCCAACATTCGAAAACTCTGGTTTCGCTCCGTGAACAAGAATCGAACGCATGGTGGATAGCTATTGTTTTTCAATGTGTTGTCGCGCTCTTGCAAATACGGAACAAAACATGTACAAAAACTCCTGCGGCGGCTTCATTGCCTCGGTAGCTTCAATAACCTAAAGGTGGACCAAATGGCACAAAACTCTTTGCGGCTCGTAGAGGACAAATCGGTGGATAAAAGCAAGGCACTTGAAGCGGCACTTTCCCAGATCGAACGTTCGTTCGGCAAGGGATCGATCATGAAGCTCGGTGGGAAGGACAGCATCATTGAGATCGAGACGGTTTCGACCGGCTCTCTCAGCCTCGACATCGCGCTCGGCATTGGCGGCCTGCCGAAGGGCCGCATCGTTGAAATTTACGGCCCGGAAAGCTCGGGTAAGACGACGCTGGCGCTGCAGACCGTTGCGGAAGCTCAGAAGAAGGGCGGCATCTGCGCCTTCGTCGACGCAGAACACGCGCTCGACCCGGTCTACGCCCGCAAGCTCGGCGTCGACCTCGAAAACCTCCTGATCTCGCAGCCCGACACCGGCGAACAAGCGCTCGAAATCACCGACACGCTGGTACGCTCCGGCGCGATCGACGTTCTCGTCGTCGACTCGGTTGCCGCACTCGTGCCGCGCGCCGAAATCGAAGGCGAAATGGGCGACAGCCTGCCGGGCATGCAGGCCCGCCTGATGAGCCAGGCGCTGCGCAAGCTGACGGCGTCGATCTCCAAGTCGAACTGCATGGTCATCTTTATCAACCAGATCCGCATGAAGATCGGCGTCATGTTCGGTTCGCCGGAAACCACCACCGGCGGCAACGCGCTGAAGTTCTACGCCTCGGTCCGCCTCGACATCCGCCGCATCGGCTCGGTCAAGGAGCGCGAAGAGGTCGTCGGCAACCAGACCCGCGTCAAGGTCGTCAAGAACAAGATGGCGCCTCCCTTCAAGCAGGTCGAATTCGACATCATGTATGGCGAAGGCGTATCGAAGACCGGTGAACTGGTCGACCTCGGCGTCAAGGCCGGCATCGTCGAGAAGTCGGGCGCCTGGTTCTCCTACAACAGCCAGCGTCTCGGCCAGGGCCGCGAGAACGCCAAGACGTTCCTGCGCGACAATCCGGATCTCGCACGCGAGATCGAGACGGCGCTGCGCCAGAACGCCGGCCTGATCGCCGACCGGTTCCTCGAGAATGGCGGTCCGGAAGCGGACGACGGCGACGAGCCGCCGGAAGCATAAGCCGCTCGGTCCACTGAGCTTACCCAAGAACCGGTCGCCCCATGGGCGGCCGGTTTTTTGCTGGCGTCTGGACAGTCGGATATGTGAGCGATAAAAGCCTTTGGTTCCGGCGACCCAGCGCGTTGGAGGGTGTGGTCACCATGGGCGGCTGCAGGGTTTAGGGACAATGGCTTAGTGGCGCGGCGTGGGCCGGACCCGGGCCGGAATCGGTGCTTAAGAATAGGACGCAAGATGAGCGGCGTGAATGAAATCCGGTCGACCTTTCTCGACTATTTCCGCAGGAACGGTCACGAGGTCGTGTCGTCGAGCCCGTTGGTGCCGCGCAATGACCCGACATTGATGTTCACCAATGCAGGCATGGTGCAGTTCAAGAACGTCTTCACCGGCCTGGAACAACGTCCCTATTCGACGGCCGTGACGGCGCAGAAGTGCGTTCGCGCCGGCGGCAAGCACAACGACCTCGACAATGTCGGCTACACCGCACGCCACCACACTTTCTTCGAGATGCTCGGCAACTTCTCCTTCGGCGATTACTTCAAGGAACGCGCGATCGAGCTTGCCTGGAACCTGATCACCAAGGAATACGGCCTCGACGCCAAGCGCCTGCTGGTCACGGTCTACCACACCGACGATGAGGCCTTCGATCTCTGGAAGAAGATCGCCGGCTTCTCCGACGACCGCATCATCCGCATTCCGACCAGCGACAATTTCTGGGCGATGGGCGATACCGGCCCTTGCGGCCCGTGCTCGGAAATCTTCTACGACCACGGCGACCACATCTGGGGCGGACCTCCGGGTTCAGCCGATGAAGACGGCGACCGCTTCATCGAGATCTGGAACCTCGTCTTCATGCAGTACGAGCAGATCACCAAGGAAGAGCGGGTTAACCTGCCGCGTCCGTCGATCGACACCGGCATGGGCCTCGAGCGCCTTGCCGCGGTTCTCCAGGGCGAGCATGACAACTACGACATCGACCTGTTCCGCGCGCTGATCGCCGCTTCTGAAGAAGCAACCGGCGTCAAGGCTGAAGGCGACCGTCGCGCCAGCCACCGCGTCATTGCCGACCACCTGCGTTCGTCCGCCTTCCTGATCGCCGATGGCGTGCTGCCGTCGAACGAAGGCCGCGGCTACGTGCTTCGCCGTATCATGCGCCGCGCCATGCGCCATGCGCAGCTGCTCGGCGCGCAGGATCCGTTGATGTGGAAGCTCCTGCCGGCGCTCGTCGGCCAGATGGGCCGCGCCTACCCGGAGCTGGTGCGCGCCGAAGCACTGATCTCCGAGACGCTGAAGCTCGAGGAAACCCGCTTCCGCAAGACGCTGGAGCGCGGCCTCAACCTCTTGTCCGATGCCTCTGCCGATCTGTCGGAAGGCGACCAGTTCAACGGCGAGACCGCCTTCAAACTCTACGATACCTACGGCTTCCCGCTCGACCTGACCCAGGACGCACTGCGCGCCAAGGGCATCACCGTCGATACCGACGCTTTCTCGGCCGCTATGGAACGCCAGAAGGCAGAAGCCCGCGCCAACTGGGCCGGTTCCGGCGAAGCTGCGACTGAAACCATCTGGTTCGAGCTTAAGGAAAAGCACGGCGCGACCGACTTCCTCGGCTACGACACAGAGACCGCCGAAGGCGTGATCCAGGCGATCGTGCGTGACGGCGCCGTCGTCGCCTCGGCGGCCAAGGGCGACACCGTCCAGGTTATCCTGAACCAGACGCCGTTCTACGGCGAATCGGGTGGCCAGATGGGCGATACCGGCACGATCACCGTCGAAGGCGGCAAGCTCACCGTCACTGACACGCAGAAGCGCGGCGAGGGGCTCTTCGTCCACTTCGCGACCGTCGCCGAGGGCACGGTCAAGACCGGCGACGCCGCCCAGCTCGACGTCGATCATGCGCGCCGCTCGCGCCTGCGCGCCAACCATTCGGCAACGCACCTCCTGCACGAGGCGCTGCGCGAAGTGCTCGGCACCCATGTGGCCCAGAAGGGCTCGCTGGTGGCGCCCGAACGCCTGCGCTTCGACGTTTCCCACCCGAAGCCGATGACGACCGAGGAGCTGAAGATCGTCGAAGAGATGGCCAACGAGATCATCGTGCAGAACTCGCCGGTGACCACGCGCCTGATGAGCGTCGATGATGCGATTGCCGAAGGCGCGATGGCGCTCTTCGGCGAGAAGTACGGCGATGAGGTTCGCGTTGTCTCGATGGGCCGCGGCATCCACGGCTCCAAGGCCAACCGGGCCTATTCGGTCGAACTCTGCGGCGGCACGCATGTGTCTGCCACCGGTGACATCGGCCTCGTGCGCGTCGTCTCCGAAAGCGCCGTCGGCGCCGGCGTTCGCCGCATCGAGGCGCTGACCGGCGAAGCGGCCCGCGCCTATCTCAACGAGCAGGACGAGCGCGTGAAGACGCTTGCCAATACGCTGAAGGTTCAGCCGGGCGACGTGCTCGGTCGCGTCGAAGCGCTGCTCGACGAGCGCCGCAAGCTGGAACGCGAGCTGACCGAAGCCAAGAAGAAGCTGGCGCTTGGTGGCGGCGGCGAGGCCGGTTCTGCCGACGCGGCCCGCGACATCGCCGGCATCCGCTTCCTCGGCAAGGTCGTCTCGGGCGTCGAGCCCAAGGACCTGAAGAGCCTTGCCGACGACGGCAAGAAGAGCCTCGGCTCCGGCATCGTCGCCTTCGTCGGCGTTTCCGGTGACGGCAAGGCCAGCGCCGTCGTCGCCGTAACCGACGACCTCACGTCCAAGCACAGCGCCGTCGACCTCGTCCGCATCGCGTCTGCCGCTCTCGGCGGCAAGGGCGGCGGCGGCCGTCCCGACATGGCCCAGGCCGGTGGCCCGGACGGAGACAAGGCAGCCGAAGCGATCGAGGCAGTGGCCGTCGCACTCGCCGGCTGATTGCCACCGACAGAATAGGAAAAGGGTGCCCGTTGCGGCACCCTTTTTTGTTTGCGGCGTCAGGTCTTATCGAGCCCGCCGAGGCGCACAAATCCTCTGCGAAAGCAGCCGGACAACTCCGCAGGATTTGTCAAATTGATCTATGGTCTACCGATCCGTGAGCAAAGCGCGAAAGGTTGGACATGGAAGAGCGGGTAACGTGGGCGACCTATGAACGGCGTCTGCACCGGGTCAGCGACTACATCTACGGCCATCTCGACGGCGATCTCGACCTCGATCGTCTCTCGGAGATTGCCTGTTTGTCGCCGCACCATTGGCACCGCATCTACCGTGCGGTCCATGGCGAGACGCTGGCAGCGACCGTCAAGCGGCTGAGGTTGCAGCGGGCCGCGGCCGATCTCGCCCAGACCGATCTTCCTGTCGAAACGATCGCGCAACGCTCTGGCTATCCCAATCTGCAATCCTTCAACCGCACCTTCAAGGCCGCCTACGGGCTGCCGCCGGCGCGCTACCGCAAGGAGGGAAGCCATGTCGCCTTTGAAACCGCTTCAACGGAAGGAATTCCAGACATGTACGAAGTCACCCTCAAGGAGGTCGAAGCCTTCGACGTCGTCGGTGTCGCCCACACCGGCTCCTATATGGAGATCGGCAAGGCATTCGAGACGCTCTACGGCACTCTCTTTTCGCGGCAACTGTTCCGGCCTGACATGGAGATGATCGGCATTTATCTCGACGACCCGGAACTGGTGTCGACCGAAAAGCTGCGCTCCATTGCCTGCGTCAGTGCGCGCGGACAGATGCCGGTTGAGGCGCCGTTGACGCCACAGCATCTCGACGGTGGCCGCTATGCGGTGCTTCGCCACAAGGGCCCCTATGCGGACATGCCGAAAGCCTATCAATGGCTCTACGGAACCTGGCTGCCGCAGTCCGGCCGCGAGATCCGCGACAGCCTGATGTTCGAGAAATATCTCAACAATCCGCGGGAGGTCGCACCGACCGAGCTTTTAAGCGAGATCTACCTGCCTTTGAAGTGAAGGAAACTTGAGCACTGCGCCGCAATTGACGAATCAGCGGCCGGGCGGCACCTTTTGGTTCGGCGTGGCCTGCGCCGAACCTCCAAAGATCGTCCCCGGCACGATCCTTTCATGGAGGCAAAGGGACTTCAGTCTCGGGTCGCAATCCTGGTCCCACCGTTTCGGATCCGGTTGCTGGGGAACTTGCCCGAGACGCGAAAGGCCCGTCATGACTGAAAACCGGAATTTTAAACGCCGCGTGCGCGCCCGTGCCGCCAAGACCGGCGAATCCTACACGACCGCACGCATGCATCTTCGCGACGCGGAGGCGACCGGCGCGCTGTGGCAAGCCAAATCGCTGCGCCTGGCCGCGGTGCAATCGGCCTATTTGGATGATCCCCGCGACCCGGCAGCCCTTCGCCATGCCGGTGAAGAGATCCGGCAGCTCATTAGGCAGGCGCATCGGGCAGGGGCGCGTGTTGTGCACTTCCCGGAAGGAGCGACATGTTTTCCGAACAAGCGCATCATGTCCGCAATCGGGCCCCGCGACATCGGCCCGTCCGATTGGCACCGGTTCGAATGGGCGGTTCTGCGCGAGGAGCTTGACGCCATCCGAAGACTGGCGCGAGATCTCAGCCTATGGACGGTGCTCGGCTCCGTGCACAAGCTCACCGAGCCGCATCGTCCGCACAACAGTCTCTATGTGATCTCGGACAAGGGAACGATTGCGACGCGCTATGACGAGCGCATGCTGTCCAACACCAAGATCTCTTTCATGTATACGCCCGGAACGATCCCGCTGACATTCGAGGTCGATGGCATCCGCTTCGGCTGCGCGCTCGGCATCGAGTGCCATTTTCCCGAGATTTTCCTCGAATACGAGCGGCTGAATGTCGATTGCGTCCTGTTTTCGACGTCCGGCGGCGCTCTGGAAAACGACCTTGCCTTTGCAGCCGAAGTACAGGGGCATGCGTCGAGCAACCGCTATTGGGCAAGTTTTGCCGTTCTCGCACAACCGGGCCTCACAGCCCCCTCAGGCATCGTTGCTCCCGACGGACAATGGGCGACGCGATGCGTGGGAGACGGGCCTTCGCTTGCCTTAGCCGATATCATCAACGATCCGGACGATCCGGCCCGCCCATGGCGCCGACGGGCGAGAGGTGGCATCTACGATCCGCATATCGTCAGCGACGACCCGCGAAGCAGCAGCCGCGACATGTTCTAGGCGCTGATGGCACGACGGCCGGAGCAATCGAACCTAGCGTGAAGCAGCTTGCGCCGAGGCCTTCCGCAGGGCGGCTGCCATGCGCGTGGAATCGCCCCAGGTCGAAAGCCAGATCAGCACCTTGGTGGCAAAGGAGATGACGGCGCGCAGGGCGTGAGCGAGCGGGTCTTCGCCCGAAAGTTGCGCCTCCGCGTGATCGAGATGCGCCAGCTCCTCCTCGCGGATCGACAGGATGAGGGCATGAAGCTCCGGATCCTTGTCGGCGAGGAAATGCAGTTGATCGTCGAGATGGTGATGCACGGCGGCTTCCACGGCGGCCGTGCAGGCCCATATGCCGCGACGCCCGAAGAGCGCGGTCACGAACCCGAGCAACCACCCGCCCAGGCTCCAGAACTGCATGATGCGGCAGGGTCGGGATTTTCGTGCAGCCATCGCCGCGCGAAACAGCGCGCAGTGCTCGATCTCGTGACCAAGCATTTCCGAGAGCATCGGCACGCAATCCGGATAGAGCCTGCGGGCGACCGCGATCTGGGCTCCATAAATGCGGATCGCGCCGAATTCCCCGGCGTGATTGACCCTGACGATGCGAGCGATCGTCAGGGCGTTGCGCGGGGAAATCGGCGCGATCATTTTTTCAAGCTCGGTCGAGCCTATCAGGCAGCCATGGCCTTCTGCAGGTTCTCGTCGATCTTGTCGAGGAAGCCGGTGGTCGAGAGCCACGGCTGATCGGGGCCGATGAGCAGCGCCAGGTCCTTGGTCATGAAGCCGGCTTCGACGGTGTCGACGCAAACCTTCTCGAGGGTTTCGGAGAACTTCGCGAGTTCGGCATTGCCGTCGAGCTTGGCGCGGTGGGCAAGGCCACGGGTCCAGGCGAAGATCGAGGCGATCGAGTTCGTCGAGGTTTCCTCGCCCTTCTGGTGCTGGCGGTAGTGGCGGGTAACCGTGCCGTGGGCGGCTTCGGCTTCAACCGTCTTGCCATCCGGCGTCATCAGAACCGAGGTCATCAGGCCGAGCGAGCCGAAGCCCTGGGCGACGATGTCGGACTGAACGTCGCCGTCGTAGTTCTTGCACGCCCAGACGTAGCCGCCGGACCACTTCAGAGCCGAAGCGACCATGTCGTCGATCAGGCGGTGTTCGTACCAGATCTTCAGTTCCTTAAACTTGTCGGCGAATTCGGCGTCGAAGACCTGCTGGAAGATGTCCTTGAAGCGGCCGTCATAGACCTTGAGGATCGTGTTCTTGGTCGACAGGTAGACCGGAACCTTGCGCTGGATGCCGTAGTTGAACGACGCGCGGGCGAATTCGGTGATCGAATCGTCCAGGTTGTACATGCCCATGGCAACGCCGGCCGACGGTGCGTCGAAGACGTCGTATTCGATTTCCTTGCCGTCTTCGCCGACGAACTTCATCGTCAGCTTGCCCTTGCCCGGGAACTTGAAGTCGGTGGCGCGGTACTGGTCGCCGAAAGCGTGACGGCCGACGATGATGGGCTTGGTCCAGCCCGGAACCAGGCGCGGCACGTTCTTGCAGATGATCGGCTCGCGGAAGATGACGCCGCCGAGGATGTTGCGGATCGTGCCGTTCGGCGACTTCCACATCTTCTTCAGCTTGAATTCCTCGACGCGGGCTTCATCCGGCGTGATCGTGGCGCACTTGACGCCGACGCCGTGCTTCTTGATCGCGTTGGCGGCGTCGATCGTTACCTGGTCTTCGGTCGCATCGCGGTTTTCGACGCTGAGGTCGTAATATTCCAGATCGACATCGAGGTAGGGATGGATCAGCTTGTCCTTGATGAACTGCCAGATGATGCGGGTCATCTCATCGCCGTCGAGTTCGACGACCGGATTGGCGACCTTAATCTTTGCCATGAATATGCCTCGTAGCTTATGCGGGACAGCGGGAGCGATGTCCCTTCCTCTCTGAAAAATCCTGTGCCCTATAGCACTCAGAACCGACAAGGCAAAGCATGCTTGGCTGAAACTTTGGATGGAGGTGGAGGCGGACCTCGGATGGCTCTTCGCCATCGCTTTTCGACGCCCGCTTTCGTCGCGCCGGCCTTGCAAAGATCGCGTCTGCCGCTATGCAGGAAGAACCGGCGAAAGCGGCGCGTCTACAGGCGGCCGCGGGACAGGCAAAGGCGACCGATGGCACTTCGTTCCCGTATGCGCGATTGGCTTCTTGCCAATGATCCGGCCTTCTCCCGCCTGCGGCAGGCCTCGCGCATCACCGCGACGATCGTCGTTTCCATCCTTTTGCTGATGGCGTTCCATTACCTCGTCGCGCCGTTGCCGCCGGCAGCTTTCGGGCTTGCGGCGTCGCTGTCGATCGAAGGGGGGGTGGCGGTGCGCGATCGCACCATCGCCGGCCAGCGACTGACCCGCATCATCGCGGTCCTCGTCGGCGTTTCGATGGTCGGGCTCGCGTCAGTGCTCGAGAATCACCGCTACGTCTCCGACGTCGTCTTCCTGCTGATCATCTTCCTCGCGGTCTATGGCCGCTCCTTCGGCCCGCGCGGTTTTGCCGTCGGCATGTTCGCCTTCATGTCCTATTTCACCGGTGCCTATCTGAGGCCAACGCTTGACCAATTGCCGGCGCTGTTCTTCGGGGCGGCCGTTTCGGCCACGGTCGCGCACCTCGTCCGCACGCGGCTGCTGCCGGATGATCGCTACCAGGACCTCTTGCGCGCGACGGCAAGCGTGCAGCGCCGCGTCGACCAGATGCTGCTGCAACTGGCGGAGATCGCCCGCAAGCCCGTCCTGTCGCCGGCCGATCGTCGTCAGTTGCATGCGGCTGAAGAGCGGCTGAAGGAAGCGGTGCTGATGGCCGAGAGCTTCATTCCGACCGAAAACCGGCGCCCGGAACCGCAGCCCGGCCTTACGACCTCCGACCTCGTCATCAACCTCTTCGACCTGCATCTTGCCGCCGAAAGCGTGATGGTTGTCAGCTTCCAGTCGATGCCACCGCCGGCACTGGTGGAGGCGATGGTGGCGCGCGACGGCGAGCGGATCGACGCAGAGATCGCGCGGCTTGGTGACGCGGCTCCGCGCCGCGAAGAAACGGTGAAGGCGCTGCTGTGGCTGCGCAACGTCCGGCAAAGGCTCGCCCGAAGCCTTGCAAAGCTGACGCCGGCCGATCTGGAAGAACCGCCACCGCACTTGAGTGGCGTTTCCACCCGTTGGAAGCCGTCGCTGGACGATCCCGCCTTGAAGGCGGCGATCCAGATCACTCTGGCTTCAGGTATCGCCATGGTTTTCGGGCTGATGCTGTCGCGCGAACGCTGGTTCTGGGCGGTGCTTGCGGCGTTTCTCGTCTTCACCAACACGCGTTCGCGCGGCGACACGGCGGTCAAGGCGCTGCAGCGCTCGGCCGGTACGCTCTTTGGCATCGTGGTCGGCATCGTCGTCGGCACGCTGGTGGCCGGCAATATCTATCTGGTGCTGCCGCTCAGCGCCCTTTGCGTCTTTCTGGCGTTCTATTTCCTCGCCGTCTCCTATGCGACGATGACCTTCTTCATCTCCGTCGTGCTGTCGCTGGTCTACAGCCTGATGGGCGTGCTGAGCCCGCATCTGCTGCAACTGCGCCTGGAGGAAACCCTGATCGGTTCGATCGCCGGTGCTGCGGTCGCCTTCGTCGTCTTTCCGACGCGCACGCGCACAACGCTCGATGCCGCCGTCGCAAGCTGGTGCGACGAGCTCAAGGGCCTGCTGCAGGCGGCGCGCGACGGGTCCTCGGGTCTGGTGCTCATCGCCCGGTCGCAGGCGCTCGACCGCGCCTATCGTGAGCTGGCGGCGGCAGCAAAGCCGCTCGGGCTTCCCTGGCAGCTGGTGACGCGTCCCGGTCATGTGCGTCAGGCGCTGGCGATCTTCATGGCTTGCACCTACTGGGCCCGGGTCTTCGCCCGGCGTGTCGGCACGGATGCGGAACTGGAAGAAAGCGATTTCAAGGCGGATATTGACGCCAATCTCGCGCTCGTCCAGACGGTGCGCGACAAGGCGTCCGCCTATTTCTACCAGGTCGGCCGGATCGGCGCGCCGGTCGATCGCCATCTGCCGATTTCGAAGGACGATGCCGAGCTTGGGCTGGAGATGATCGGGGTGTCTCTCAACCGGCTTCATCTGTAGTGGACTTTAATTTCGCCGACATTTGTGCAAGGGAAGCGCCGAACGAAGGCAAAGGCTAGGGAAATGGCAGGCACGAACAGCGAGCGCGAACTTCTGGCGGAAGGACCGGCGATCATCCTCGCCTATCCGCAGCTCGGCGAAAACATCGGCATGGTCGCCCGCGCGATGGCCAATTTCGGCCTGGCGGAGCTTCGGCTCGTCAATCCGCGCGACGGCTGGCCGAGCGAAAAGGCACGATCGGCCGCAAGCCGCGCCGACCACGTGATCGACGCCGCCAAACTCTATGGTTCGGTCGAAGAGGCGATTGCCGATCTCAACTTCGTCTATGCGACGACCGCCCGCGACCGCGACGGCTACAAGCCGGTGCGCTCGCCGATCGTCGCGGCGCGCACGCTGCGCCAGCGCTTCCAGGGCGGTGAGAAGACCGGCATCCTGTTCGGGCGTGAGCGCACCGGCCTTACCAACGAGGAAGTGGCGCTCGCCGACGAGATCGTGACCTTTCCGGTCAACCCGGCCTTCGCGTCGCTCAATCTCGCTCAGGCCGTGCTTCTGATGTCCTACGAGTGGCTGAAGACCGGCATGGAGTCTGAGGACCAGACCTCGTTCCAGGCGATCGAGCAGCGGCCAGCGACCAAGGAACACCTGCAGGGTCTGTTCGAGCACGTCGAGGAAGCGCTTGAGGCGCGGAACTATTTCCGTTCGGCCGACAAAAAGCCGAAATTGGTCGAGAACCTGCGCGCGGTTCTGACCAGGCCGTCCTTTACCGAATCCGAAATCCAGGTGCTGCGCGGCGTCATTTCTTCGCTCGACCGGTTCACGCGGGAAAATCCGCGCGGCTCCGGCGCTCCGGGTGAACACTCAAGGAAAGCGCGAGACAAAGGTGACAGCGAGTGAACTAAAACCCATCCTCGTCTTCGATAGCGGCATCGGCGGCTTGACCGTGCTGCGCGAGGCGAGGGTACTGATGCCCGAGCGGCACTTCATCTATGTCGCCGACGATGCCGGCTTTCCCTATGGCGGCTGGGAAGAGGCGGCGCTGAAAGAACGGGTGATCGCGCTCTTCGGCCGTCTGCTTTCCGAGCATGACCCGGAAATCTGCGTCATCGCCTGCAACACCGCCTTCACGCTTGTCGGCGCCGATCTTCGCGCGGCCTTTCCTCACATGACCTTCGTCGGCACGGTGCCCGCAATCAAGCCGGCGGCCGAGCGCACGCGCTCCGGGCTGGTTTCCGTTTTGGCGACGCCCGGCACGGTCAAGCGCGCCTATACCCGTGATCTCATCCAGTCATTCGCCACGCAGTGTCACGTGCGCCTCGTCGGCTCGGAGAGCCTTGCCAAGATGGCCGAGGCCTATATCCGCGGCGAGAAACTCGACGACGAGACCGTTCTTGCCGAAATCGCCCCGTGCTTCGTCGAGATGGACGGCCGGAAGACCGATATCGTCGTGCTTGCCTGCACGCACTACCCCTTCATGGCCAACGTTTTCCGCAGGCTCGCGCCCTGGCCGGTCGACTGGCTGGATCCGGCCGAAGCGATTGCCCGGCGAGCGCGCTCGCTCGTGCCGCTGCCAAACGGTTTTGAGCCGCTGAATGGCCAGGACCCGGCGATCTTCACGTCGGGAAAGCCGGATTTTGCCACACGTCGACTGATGCAGGGTTTTGGCCTGACGGTCGCGGCAAACACCAACGCCGCGAACGAGCAGAGAAGGCTGACGCGATCAGCTCGTGAGGATCGCCAGTAGTATGGCGATCAAGGAGACCAGCGCGCAGGCAATCAGGAAGGTCTTGTGGCGGGCGGAGGCCGCCTGCGCCTTTGATATGACGGGTTGGCCGTCTTTATAGGCGTCATGCATCCGCTGATCGAGGCCGTTCATCTCGAAGTGGCGTTTCGTCTCGTTCTGCGTCATCGCTGCTCCCGCGAAAGCCTGATGTGTCCGATCGATATGGGGGTGCGCGCGCGCTCGCAAAAGTCCGCAGGCCAAAAAATCTCAACTTTATCTTGCGGCGAGCTGCGTGCGGCTTAAGCGTTCGTCGCTGTTGCGGCGCGTATTCCCTGTGGGTTTTCTTAGGCGATGGCAGGCTTTCCGGGAAATCCGTGTTAGGTGTCGCCCGATTGGCGGTCTCCGCATGATCGCGAATCATCTAAAGCATTCCGGAAATATGCGCCGCCGTCTGCGCGCGGAATTGCATGAAACCAACACATTGAGCGGTTCGACAAGCGGAACGCTCTCGCGCGAGAGGTGGACATGAAGGTCGGCATCGACATGGGAGCGACGTCCGAAGGGACCTCGGCCTCGCTCGATATCGAGGAGCTTCTGGCCACCCGTCTTCTGGTGCAGGGCAATTCGGGTTCGGGCAAGTCGCATCTCCTGCGCCGGCTGCTGGAACAGTCCGCGCCCTGGGTGCAGCAGTGCATCATCGACCCCGAGGGCGATTTCGTCACGCTTGCGGACAAGTTCGGCCACGTCGTGGTCGAGGGCGAACGCACCGACGCCGAGCTGATCGGCATTGCCAACCGCATTCGCCAGCACCGGGTTTCCTGTGTGCTCTCGCTCGAAGGGCTCGATATCGAGCAGCAGATGCGCAATGCCGGCGTCTTCCTGAACGCCATGTTCGATGCGGATCGCGAGTTCTGGTATCCGGTGCTGGTCGTCGTTGACGAGGCGCAGATGTTTGCACCGTCGGTTGCCGGCGACGTCACCGAAGAAGTGCGCAAGATTTCGCTCGGCGCCATGACCAACCTCATGTGCCGCGGCCGTAAACGCGGCCTTGCCGGAGTGATCGCGACGCAGCGCCTGGCGAAGCTCGCCAAGAACGTGGCGGCGGAAGCCTCGAACTTCCTGATGGGCCGCACCTTCCTCGACATCGATATGCTGCGCGCAGCCGACCTGCTCGGCATGGACCGGCGCACGGCGGAAATGTTCCGCGACCTCAAGCGCGGCTCCTTCGTCGCGCTCGGTCCGGCCCTGTCGCGCCGTCCGCTCAAGGTAACGATCGGCACGGTCGAAACCTCGGCCCGCTCGACGAGCCCGAAGCTGATGCCTCTGCCGGAGGCGCCGCAGGATGTCGAGGACCTGATCTTCACGCCGGATCCGGACGAGTTGACCCGGCCGATCATGCGCCGCGCCGTTGCTCCGCCACGCCCGACGACCGACATCCTGGCCGAACTCTCGCGCCCACGGCCCGAGCCGGTCGCGCCGATCGAGGCAAGGCCGACGCAGCCGGAGATGACCGCTGACGAGAAAGAGACCCTGCTCGACAGCGTCTTTGCGGAAATCCTCGCCAATCCGGAGGCAGCCTTCCGGCCGGACGCGGAACTGTTTCAGGACTTCCTGGTGCGCTGCCGCATTCGCCGCATGCCGTCCGGTACGGCCCTGTCACTTGGCGCGTTCCGCCGCAAGATGGCGGTCGCGCGCTCAGGCGTCGATCCGGAGACTGCTGCGAGCGAGACCTGGGCCCAGGCCCTGCAGCTTGCCGATCGCGTCACCGAGGATCTGCAGGCCGTGTTCCTGATGATGGCGCAGGCGGCCGTCCGGGGCCTGCCATGCCCCTCCGACGCGATGATCGCGCGCGCCTACGGCACCCATTCCGCAAGGCGAGCCCGCCGTCTGCTCGGCTACTTCGAGGAGCATGGGCTGATCGTCATCCATGCCGATTTCGCCGGAAAGCGCATCGTTGCTTTCCCGGACCTCGGCAGCGAGACCGCTCCAGGCGACGCCAACGGACCGGATGTGACGGGCGCGGCCGCCGCTGCGGCGGAGTGAGTCCGGTTACAGATCAAGCCTTCGTTTCTCGCGGGAACTCAAGGCGCGAGTAGCCGACCGTGTCGGCATGGCTCAGATAAATTCCTGTATGACGCGGTCGGACGCGTGGATGCAGGTCATCTCGAGCCGCGCCGTACCATTGTTGACGAAACGGTGGGGCGTGCCGGCTTCGACGACGATGATGTCACCGGTCTTACCAATCAGCGTCTCATCTCCAACCGTGAACTCCGCCTCGCCGGAATGAATGAGCCAGGTCTCGGGATAGGGATGCACATGCAGCGCCGGCCCTTGGCCTGGCTCAGCATCCATCAGGAAGAGCGAAATCGGCGTGCCATATTGCCCACCTTCAAACAGGATGGTCCGCTTGGGGCTTGGTCTTTGCTCTGAGCGCGGAATGACATGAAACATGCTGGCCTCCATCGGGTTGGCTTGGCGGTTGGAATGAACTATCTTCACGAGAAGATATTACTCAAAACTATCTTCTCGTCAAGATAGTTTCGAAGACCTGGAGCAAGCGATGCAAAACGAAAAGACCGAGAGCGATCACGTCGACCGGTTGCGGGCGCAATGGGACCGCGAACTGCCGGACCTCGACACGGAGCCGATGACCATCCTCGGTCGCGCCTACCGGCTTTCCAATCTGGTGCGCCCCTCGATCGAGGAGACCTTCGCATCCTTCGGCATCGACCGCGGCGAGTTCGACGTGATCTCGACGCTTCGGCGGTCCGGGCCGCCTTACCGGCTGACGCCGACGGATCTCTATACGCTGCTGATGATTTCGTCGGGCGGACTGACGCATCGGCTCGACCGGCTGCAGAAAGCGGGATTGATCCTGAGGGAACGCTCGGCCTCCGATGGCCGCAGCAGCGTCGTCGGACTGACGGAAAAGGGAATAGCGCTTGCGGAAAACGCCTTTCGTGCCGACATGGCGAGCGAAGCGCGCTACCTCGACGCGCTGAGCAAGGAAGACCGCGTAGCGCTGGCGGCGCTCCTCAGGAAGCTGCTGATTTCGTTGGAGCAAGCGCCGCCGGGTGATCCGGCGTGATCAACGGCTGTTTGTCACGATTTCGTTTGACAACAGGGGCCGGACCCACTAAAGCCGCCCCAACGCCGGGCAGAAATGTCCGGTGTTTCATTTGACATGTCCCGTGGCTTCTCCGTCAGCTTGATCGTGAGAAACCTGTCAGAACCCCGAAAATGGGTTCAGAGGAGGGCGTGTTTCCTTGATCCGGTTTGGAAACAGGCCGGTGTAACCGTTTGAAAGGAAATGCGATGAGCAAGCGCGAATCGTCCAAGTACAAAATTGACCGCCGTATGGGCGAAAACATCTGGGGCCGTCCGAAGTCCCCGGTAAACCGCCGCGAATACGGCCCGGGCCAGCACGGCCAGCGCCGCAAGTCCAAGCTTTCGGACTTCGGTGTACAGCTGCGCGCCAAGCAGAAGCTCAAGGGCTACTACGGCGACATCCGCGAGAAGCAGTTCCGCGCGATCTTCGCTGAAGCTGACCGCCGCAAGGGTGACACCCCGGAAAACCTGATCGGCCTGCTCGAATCGCGCCTCGACGCGATCGTCTACCGCGCCAAGTTCGTTCCGACGGTCTTTGCTGCCCGTCAGTTCGTCAACCACGGCCACGTCAAGGTCAACGGCGTCCGCGTCAACATCGGTTCCTACCGTTGCAAGCCGGGCGACGTCATCGAAGTCAAGGAAAAGTCCAAGCAGCTCGTAACCGTTCTCGAATCGGTTTCGCTCGCTGAACGCGACGTTCCGGACTACATCGAAGCCGATCACAACAAGATGGTCGCGACCTTCGTCCGCGTTCCGGTTCTCTCCGACGTGCCTTACGCCGTCGTCATGGAACCGCACCTGGTCGTCGAATTCTACTCGCGTTAATCCGAGGCTCACGCCTTGTGATGTTTCGAAAGCCGCCCGGAAACGGGCGGCTTTTTTGTCAGTGCCGATCAGCATCCGCGCAACCGCGGACCCCAGCGAACAAGCGCCTTATCGTCGCCTCGATCCGAGGGCGATGACCAAGAGGGAAGCCCGATGCCCGAAGAGCAGAAGCCGCAGGATCTGCAGGCGATCATCGACGACATTCATCGGGAGCTGAGCCCGCGGTTCGGCCAGGGCAAGGTCGCCGACTACATTCCGCAGCTCGCGCGCGTCGATGCCAAGCATTTCGGCATGGCGATCGTGACTACAGGCGGCCAGATCTACCGCGTCGGCGATGCCGAGGTACCGTTCTCGATCCAGAGCGTTTCCAAGGTCTTCACGCTGACGCTGGCGCTCGGCAAGCACGGCGAGAACATCTGGCATCGTGTCGGCCGCGAGCCGTCGGGATCGGCCTTCAACTCGATCGTCCAGCTCGAGCAAGAGGGCGGTAAGCCGCGCAACCCCTTCATCAATGCCGGCGCCATCACCATCAGCGACCTGATCCTCGCCGGCCATACGCCGCGGGAACTGATCGGCGAAATCGTGCAGTTCGTCCGCTACCTCGCCGACGATGACCAGATCGTCATCGACCATGAGGTCGCGCGTTCGGAGACGGCCACCGGCTACCGGAACTTCGCGCTTGCCAATTTCATGCGTTCCTTCGGCAAGCTCGACCATCCCGTCGACCACGTGCTCGGCGTCTATTTCCACCACTGCGCGCTGTCGATGACCTGCAGCCAGCTCGCCAAGGCCGGCCTGTTTCTGGCCGCCGGCGGCAGCAACCCGCTGACGGGCCACAATGTCGTCTCGCGCCAGCGAGCGCGGCGCATCAATGCGCTGATGCTGACCTGCGGCCACTATGACGGTTCGGGCGATTTTGCCTATCGCGTCGGCCTGCCGGGCAAGAGCGGCGTCGGCGGCGGCATTCTGGCGGTGGCGCCCGGCAAGGCCTCGGTTGCCGTCTGGTCGCCGGGCCTCAACGAAAACGGCAATTCGCTGCTCGGATCGCTGGCGCTCGAAATGCTGGCGGCGCGCACCGGCTGGTCGGTCTTCGGCCCTTGAACTGCTCCGACGCGGGCGATCTGCGCCTTCAGGCCGATTTCCCTTGATCTTGACGGCCGGAGCGGGCAAGTGCTGGCCAAGATGAGCCGGGCGCCGGTTGCGCCCGCCTGCCGCACAGGATCCCCGCCATGGACCTTTCATTGAGCCAGCCCCAAGATCCGGTTGAAGCCGCGTTCGATGACGCCGCTATCGACGCCGGCGCACACCCGCTTTTCGAGCGCATGCCGTCTTCGGTCTCGTTCAACAAGCTGCGCAAGCGTCTGCTTCGCCAGACCCGACAGGCGCTCGACGATTTCGGCATGCTGAAGGGATCGAAGCGCTGGCTGATCGGCCTTTCCGGCGGCAAGGACAGCTACAGCCTGCTGGCGCTGCTCATGGACCTGCAATGGCGCGGGCTCTTGCCGGTGGAGCTCATCGCCTGCAACCTCGACCAGGGGCAGCCGAACTTCCCGAAGCACATCCTGCCGGAATACCTGGCATCGATCGGCGTCAAGCATCGCATCGAGTATCGCGACACCTATTCGATCGTGAAGGAGAAGGTGCCGACGGGGGCGACCTACTGTTCGCTCTGTTCGCGGCTGCGGCGCGGCAACCTCTATCGCATCGCGCGCGAAGAGGGCTGCGACGCGCTGGTGCTCGGCCACCATCGCGAGGACATCCTCGAAACCTTCTTCATGAACTTCTTCCATGGCGGCCGGCTGGCCTCGATGCCGGCAAAGCTCCTGAACGACGAAGGCGACCTGATGCTGCTTCGGCCACTCGCCTATGCGGCCGAGGACGATCTCGCCAAGTTCGCCGCGGCCATGGAGTTTCCGATCATCCCCTGCGACCTCTGCGGCTCGCAGGACGGCCTGGAGCGCAATGCGATGAAGGCGATGCTTGCCGATATCGAGCGACGCATGCCGGGCCGCAAGGACACGATGCTGCGGGCGCTTGGCCACGTGAACCCGTCGCACCTTCTCGATCCCAAGCTGTTCGATTTCCAGTCCCTCACACCGGAGCCCAAAGAATGAGCCATCCCGTCGACATTGCCGGCCTTGCCAACCTCCTGCAGGAAGCGGCGGTCAAAGAGATCCTGCCGCGGTTCCGCAATCTTGAAGCCGGCGACGTCAGGGTGAAATCGGAAGCAATCGACCTCGTGACCGAAGGCGACGAAGCGGCCGAGCGGCTGATCAAGGCGCGCATCGAGGACGTCGCGCCGGGCGCACTGTTCGTCGGTGAAGAATCGGTTGCCGCCGATCCGGCGCTGCTCGAAAAGCTCGCTGATGCCGACCTCGCCGTCGTCGTCGACCCGATCGACGGCACCTTCAATTTTGCCGCCGGCGTGCCGCTCTTCGGCGTCATGGCAAGCGTCGTCGCCAAGGGCGAGACGGTTGCCGGCATCATCTACGATCCGCTCGGCAACGACTGGGTGATCGCCGAGAAGGGCTCCGGCGCCTGGATGTGCCGCGCCAACGGATCGCAGGAGCGCCTGTCGGTGACCGCCGGCGTGCCGCTCGAGGCCATGGTCGGCGGCGCTTCGACCGGTTTCTACCAGCAGGAAGCACGCCGCGAAGTCATGGCCAACATGGCCAAGGTGCGCATCGCCACCAGCTACCGCTGTGCCGCGCATGAATATCGCATGCTTGCCGGCGGCCACATCCACTTCCTGATGTACCAGAAGCTGATGCCCTGGGACCACCTGGCCGGCACGTTGATTTCGCAGGAGGCCGGCGCCTATGCCGCCCGCTTCGACGGCTCGCCCTACCTGCCGTCGCATCTCAATGGCGGCCTGCTGCTGGCGACCGACAAGGAGAGCTGGGAGACGCTGCGCCGCGAGGTCTTCACGGTCTAGCTGTTCGAAGCAGCCCGAAAATGCGAAAGCCCGCCCGGATCGCTCCGGGCGGGCTTTTTGTTTGCCTTATGGCGACCGTTACATGTGGCCGCCGCCGTGATCCATGGAGACGTCCTTGTCGCCGGGATGGGTGAAGAGCTTGCCCTTTTCAGCCCAGAGCGTTGCAAGGATCGTCACCGCGCCGAAGAGCGCGAAACCACCGAACAGCGGCTGCAACGTGCCATTGAAGAGCTGGCCGACAGCGCCGCCGATGAGCGCGCCACCGGTGGTCGAAACGAAGCCGGTGATCGCCGTTGCGGTACCGGCCAGGTGCCCCATCGGCTCCAGGCTGATCGCGGTGAAGTTCGTTGCGATCACCGCGAAGAACATCAGGAGCACCGAGAACATCAGGTAGCTGACGACGAAGGCCGGCGTGCCGGAGAGCGACATCACGAAGCCTGCGACCGAAATCAGCGTGAACAGGATCATCGAGACGTGCGAGATGCGGCGCATGCCGAAGCTGCGGACGAAGAAGCCGTTGGCGAAATTCGCAACCGCGATGCCGCCGGCCGTGCCGGCAAACGCGATCGGCAGCCACTCGCCGAGGCCATAGACCTCGCCGAAGATCTGCTGGACGGTGACGATATAGGCGCA
This sequence comes from Ensifer sp. ZNC0028, assembly GCF_000799055.1. NCBI lineage: Bacteria > Pseudomonadati > Pseudomonadota > Alphaproteobacteria > Hyphomicrobiales > Rhizobiaceae > Ensifer > Ensifer sp. ZNC0028. The sequence continues at coordinate 155,761 of NZ_JTLA01000035.1, read as the reverse complement.
GATGACGGCGGTGAACATCGTCATGCCGATCATGTAGCCGCAGGTGATGCGGTTGGTGAGAACGGTCTTGAAACCCGACGCCACCGCACCGACGGAGAGCGGCATGCGCTCCTCTTGGGGCAGGGACTCCTTCATGCGGGAAAAGGCCCAGACGAAGAGGATCGCGCCGATGATGCCGATCAGGATGAAGATCCAGTGCCAATTGGCATAGAGGATCACGAGCTGGCCGATCGACGGTGCCACGATCGGCACGATCATGAAGACGATCATCACATAGGACATGACGCGCGCCATTTCACGGCCGCCGAAGCAGTCACGCACGATCGCCATGGTGGTGATGCGGATCGCCGCAGCCCCGATACCCTGGATGAAGCGCAGGATCAGCAGCGTCTCGAAGCTCCGGGTGAGGGCGGCGGCAAACATCGACACGGTGAAGAAGGCGAGCCCACCGAGCAGCACGCGGCGACGGCCGAAGGCGTCGGACAGGCTGCCGAAGAAGATCTGCGAGATGCCGAAGCCGAGGAAGAAGACGCCGATGACCAGCTGGCTGTCGTTGGTGTTGGCGACGTTCAGCGACTGGCCGATCGCCGGCAGCGCCGGGAGCATGCTGTCGATGGCAATGGCGACGCTCGCCGTCATGACGGCGATGGTGATGATGAATTCGACGATGCCCATGTTGAGGCGCTCGGCCCCCGAGACGCCGTCGACATGTTCGGATTGATTGGTGATGGTGGACATTGGGATAACCCGTAAATTCAATCTTTGGAAAAAGCTGGCCAACGGTTTGGAGCGCTACAGCGACCTTTACGCGTCTCCAGAGAGACGTGACGCTGCAGAGATCAGCCGGCCGGCTGATGGTGCGGTTTGAACAGCTTGCCGCGTTCGGCAATCAGGACGAAAACGAGGCCGATGCCGGCGACGGTGAAGTAGCCGGTGGCAAGCGGAGTGGCCGTTCCGTCGAAGGACTGGCCGATGAAGGCTCCGATCACGCTCCCGCCGATCGTCTGCATGAAGCCGAGAACCGAGGACGCCGTGCCGGCGACGTGGCCGAGCGGTTCCATGGCCATGGCGTTGAAGTTTGGCGCGATCAGCCCGAACTGGAACATCGTGGCGCAATAGAGGACCACGAAGAGCGGGAAGGGCAGCGGCGCATAGAGGGAGGCCGACATCCAGATGAAGCTAGCGAGCGTAAAGCCGCAGAGTGCCGCATGGGACAACGGCCGCATGCCGAAGCGGCGGACGAGGCGGGAGTTGGTAAAGGAAGCAACCGCCATCATACTCGCGAAAGCCGCAAAGACAAGCGGAAACCACACGCCCAGATCGTAGACGCCAACGAGCACCTGCTGCGCCGAATTGATGAAGCCGAACAGCGCGCCAAGGATGACCGAGGTCGCGAGCGTATAAAGCAGCGACAGCCGGTTGGTCAGCACGATGCGGAAACCGCTGAGGATCACCGACGGCGTGAAGGCGCGGCGGTGCGCCGGATCAAGCGTTTCGCCGAGCTTCGACAGCACGATCGCGATGTTCATCACCGCATAGAGCGCGACAATGACAAAGATCATGTGCCATTCGGCAAAGCTGATGATGAGCTGGCCGATCGACGGGGCGATCACCGGGACGATCATGAACACCATCATGACCAGCGACATCACCTCGGCCATTTGCCGGCCGCCATAGACGTCACGGACGATCGAGATGGTGATGACGCGCGTCGCGGCCGCACCGGCGCCCTGTATGAAGCGCAGGGCGAGCATGAGGCCGAAGGTCGGCACGACGGCGATTGCGACCGCGCAGACCGCATAAAGCGCAAGGCCGGCCAGAAGCGGCGGCTTGCGTCCGAAGCGGTCGGACAGCGGGCCGAAGAACAGCTGTGCCACGCCCATGCCGAGCAGGTAGGCGGTGATGATGTACTGCCGCTCGTTTTCCGACGCCACGCCGAGGCTCGCGCCGATTTCCTGAAGACCCGGCAGCATGATGTCGATCGAAATCGCGTTCGTCGCCATCAGGGTGGCCATCAGCGCGATGAACTGGAACTTCGTGAGGCCGGGCAGGGCGTCGTCGTTGGTCGTGCTTGTCATTTCAAAAGTCCTAGCGGCGCGGTCAGCGCCAAGCGAAACGGGTCTGGGTCCGGACGGTGCCGGAAAAAGAAGGATGTCGGCTGGCTTAATGCCGGTCGGCACAGGGATAACAGGCGGGGGCGACCGGGCAGCCGCACCAATTGGACCGGGCCTGCATGAAACGGCGGGAGCATCGATCGGCAGCGACGGGGTCATTTCCGTGCCGGGAGGCCGGAGCGGGAACCGTTGCTGCTTATGCCGAACGATCGCGACTGCTTCATGACAGGCCGAAAACTCGGCCCAGGCCTCGCTTCAGAACGCCGGAAACGTTACAGGAAGGAAGCCCGCTTTCACAAACATTCAAACGGTCATTGCGCGAACCAAGCGCGCAAAGCCTTTGGGAAGACAACGAAAATCGAAATCCGGACAGCGACGTCCGAATCAAAAAAGGCGGTTACCCGCCTTCTCCGATGGATCGGGACAAGGCGTCCTTAGATCAGGCGGCAGCGCCCTTGACGGCGATACCCTGCTCGGAAAGGTGGGACTGAAGTTCGCCGGCCTGGAACATCTCGCGCACGATGTCGCAACCGCCGACGAATTCGCCCTTGACGTAGAGCTGCGGGATCGTCGGCCAGCTGGAATAGTCCTTGATGCCCTGGCGCAGGTCCGCGTCGGCGAGCACGTTGATGCCCTTGTAGTCGACGCCGATGTAATCGAGAATCTGGACCACCTGACCGGAGAAGCCACACTGCGGGAACTGCGGCGTACCCTTCATGAAGAGCACCACATCGTTCGTCTTGACTTCGTTGTCGATGAATTCGTGAATTCCGCTCATCCTGTCATCCTTCCTGCGCCGGCTTCAAGGGCCGGATATCGATTGGGTCTTAGATAGCATGCATATTGGTGATTTTCACCACCCAATCGCAACAAATATTGATGGTCCTCAAGATGTGGTTTTAATACCACTCAGGCCGTGCGGCGCCGCGTCTTGCTGCGCGCCGCCGACGTTTTCCGCCGACTGACCTGCTTCTTCGCCGGCTTGCGGAGGGCCGCCTCCAGAATGTCGCCAAGAAGACCCCCGCCACCGGAAGAGGCCGGCCGTGTCCGGCGCTTGGTCCGCTTGGTGGTGGTTCGCTTGACGCCGGTCTTCTTGAGGATTTCCTTCAACGCACTGTCAACGACGCCGCTGACGAGTTCCTTGATCAGGTCAGCCACGCCAGCTTACTCCGGCGCGCTCGTCTGAAGTGCAAGGGCATGCAGCACGCCGCCCATATTGCCCTTCAGTGCGTTGTAGACCATCTGGTGCTGCTGCACGCGGCTCTTGCCACGAAACGCCTCGGCCACGACTTCGGCGGCATAGTGGTCGCCGTCACCGGCCAGATCGCGGATCGTGACCTTGGCTCCGGGAATCCCTGCCTTGATCATGTCTTCGATGTCGCCTGGTGTCATGGGCATGATACGCCAACTCCCTTTTTATTCTGCAACGTCAGCAACCTGCCGACGTTGTCCATGAAACAAGGGAACCACGATTCAGGGGCGGAACGCAATTGCTGAATTGGGTGAGGCAGGGCTGTTGCCAGCGTGAACACGATCAAATGATCGCTCCCGGCAACGCCTGCAAGCAGGCACCGCAAAAGAGATATGGGAGCCGCAGAAACCGCAGCTCCCGTCCTCGATCTCTTAGTTTTCAGGCGCGACGTCGCCCTGCATAAAGTCCGGGAACCAGCCTTCATGGGCGGCGCGGAGATCCGCGACCGACACGGCCTTGGCATCGCCAAGCTTGACGGCGTCGCCACCGGTCTTGCCGATGACGGGAAGCGAGACGCCGGCAGCCTTCGCACGGGCAGCAACAACATCGAGCGCACCGGCGGCAACCGTCACGACGTAGCGGCCCTGGTCTTCGCCGTAGAAGGTCGCGATCGGATCATGGCCGGCCACTGCGTCGACCGAGGCGCCGATGCCTGAAGCCATCGCCATTTCGGCAACGGCAAGCGCCAGGCCGCCCGACGAGCAATCGTGCACGGCGGTGACGAGACCGTCGACAATCAGGCCGCGGACGAAGTCGCCAACCTTGCGCTCGTGGGCGAGGTCGACATGCGGTGCCGGGCCGTCGGTGCGGCCGTGGACGTCGCGCATGTAGACAGACTGGGCGATGTGCGAGCCGAGACCGGCAGGGGCGCCGGCGACGAGGATGGTTTCGCCTTCGGCAGCAAAGCGGATGCGCGCCATCTTCGACCAGTCCTTGATCAGGCCAACGCCGCCGATTGTCGGGGTCGGCAGGATCGCCTGGCCGTTGGTCTCGTTGTAGAGCGAGACGTTGCCGGACACGATCGGGAAGTCGAGCGCGGTGCAGGCCTCGCCGATGCCCTTGATGGCATGAACCAGCTGGCTCATGATTTCAGGACGTTCCGGGTTGCCGAAGTTGAGGTTGTCGGTGGCTGCCAGCGGCAGCGATCCGGTTGCCGTCAGGTTGCGCCAGCACTCGGCGACCGCCTGCTTGCCGCCTTCGTAAGGATCGGCTTCGACATAGCGCGGCGTCACGTCGGACGAGAAAGCGAGCGCCTTGGAGGCGTGGCCTTCGACGCGCACGACGCCGGCGTCGCCGCCCGGCAGCTGCAGCGAGTTGCCCTGGATCAGCGTGTCGTACTGTTCGTAGACCCAACGGCGCGACGAGTTGTTGGCCGAACCGACGAGCTTGACGAGCGCGTCGGCGACGTCGGCTGCCGGAATGTCGTTGGTTGCGAGCGGTGCCGCGGTCTTGGCCGGGGTCCAGGGACGATCATATTCCGGGGCTTCGTCGCCTAGTTCCTTGATCGGCAGGTTCGCGACTTCTTCGCCCTGGTGCAGGATACGGAAGCGCAGGTCGTCGGTGGTCTTGCCGACGATGGCGAAATCGAGGCCCCACTTGACGAAGATCGCCTTGGCGACTTCTTCCTTTGCCGGTTCAAGAACCATGAGCATGCGCTCCTGGCTTTCCGACAGCATCATTTCGTAAGCGGTCATGCGCTCTTCGCGCACCGGAACGGTGTCGAGGTCGAGCTCGATGCCGAGGTCGCCCTTGGCGCCCATTTCGACGGCCGAGCAGGTGAGACCGGCAGCGCCCATGTCCTGGATGGCGATGACGGCGCCGGTCGTCATCAGCTCGAGGCAGGCTTCGAGCAGGCACTTTTCGGTGAAGGGGTCGCCGACCTGAACGGTCGGGCGCTTCTCTTCGATCGACTCGTCGAACTCGGCAGACGCCATGGTTGCGCCGCCGACGCCGTCACGGCCGGTCTTGGCACCGAGATAGACGACCGGGAGGCCCACACCTTCGGCCTTGGAGTAGAAGATGGCGTCGCTCTTGGCGAGGCCGGCAGCAAAGGCGTTGACCAGAATGTTGCCGTTGTAGCGGGCGTCGAACTCGACTTCGCCGCCGACGGTCGGCACGCCGAAGGAGTTGCCATAGCCGCCGACGCCGGCAACGACGCCGGAAACGAGGTGGCGGGTCTTCGGATGATCAGGCGAACCGAAGCGCAGCGCGTTCATCGCGGCGACAGGACGGGCGCCCATGGTGAAGACGTCGCGCAGGATGCCGCCGACGCCGGTCGCCGCCCCCTGGTAGGGCTCGATGTAGGACGGGTGGTTGTGGCTCTCCATCTTGAAGACGACGCAATCGCCGTCATCGATGTCGACAACGCCGGCATTTTCGCCCGGCCCCTGGATGACGCGCGGACCCTTGGTCGGCAGCGTGCGCAGCCACTTCTTCGAGGACTTGTAGGAGCAGTGTTCGTTCCACATCGCCGAGAAGATGCCAAGTTCGGTAAAGGTCGGCTCGCGTCCGATCAGGCCGAGAATGCGCTCATATTCATCGGGCTTCAGCCCGTGCGATGCGATGAGGTCCGGGGTGATGGGGCGGGTGTTGGAAATCGTCATCGTCGACCGTCAAATCCTTCGGGCGGCGCGCAATCCACGAAAGAGGAATATGGCGCGTGCGAACCGCAACAGAAACAGGGGGCGCTTTGCGGCTTCTTTAACCTATGCTGCGGCGCGGCGCGACAGAAAAATACGGGCGATCAACAGCGGTTGACCCGCTTATGTTGCTTTGCGGAGAGCCTCCGAAGCTCGCGGCACCCTGTGGACCGGCGCGTCGATCTTACGGCCGAAAACCAAGAAAGAACTTTCGCGCATTGATTGTGCCTGCGAACAATCTTCGCGCATTGTTAAGAAGTGCGCCCTACGGTTGTATTCACGCATTGCAGCCACCGATTCGCGCATGAAGCCCGAACTGACGTACTTTCCCGCGGATGATGCAGCGGCGGAGGGATGAGGAACGCGCATGACATCCATTGGCGCCACGAACAGCGCAGCCCTGCTGATCCTGCAGCGGGCGCAAGCGCCGGCACCCGAAACCGGCGGCCAGACGAACGCAATCGATGCGATTGCGGCGATCATCTACAAGGTGGCAGGCGGTGACAGCCCGGTGAAGACGCAAGCCGCATCTCAGATCACCAGCGGCCTCCTGGACATCAAGCAGGCCAATGACGACATCGTCTCGGATGCGCTGAAATTCCTCGATTCCGACGGCTTCAAGTCGAGCGATCCCGGCGTAAAAGACACGTTGAAGTCGCTCATTGGCCAGGATGGCAGTCGCTTTGCGGACCTGGTGAAGGCGGAAAAGGTGAAGCGCCCGGGCATCGCGGATGAAAATGCGATCACGAATGCCCTGTTGAAATTCATCAAGGGGAACCGCGAAAAGTTCACGAATGACGAGATCGTCATCGGCTTCCGCTACTCGAACGGTTCATCAAACATACTCAACATTGAAGACATCAATGGGAACAGTACCCGTGGCGCCCTGTGGGCACGTCATACCGCAGCCCAGGACGAAGCGACCGCCGCAATGAAGGAGTTGCTCGAGGTCGCCAAGGACCCGACAAAGCCGAACAGTTTTGACGGCAGCAGGCTGAAGACCACGCTGTTAGCGACGCTTGCCGCGGGCGCGGAACTCGCAGCCTGGGGCGACAGGTGGGCTGATGCTTTCGGTTTCAAATCGGGTCGGCCATCGGCCGCCTAAAGCTGCGAGCGCGGATATTGATCGCGGCGCGGAGCAGGTGCGGAAGGACTTGCACGCAGCCACTACGAAAAATGCGGGCGACCAACTGTGGTTGACGCCCGCATCGAACTTTGCCGAAGGCTACGGCAGGATGCAGCCTTAGAACTTGTAGCCGAGCGCAAGGCCGGCGCGTGTCAGGCCGTTGTTGGGACCGTCGCAGAGATTGGCATGCGACGCATGCTCCACGGTCGCCGAGACGTTCCAGTGTTCGTCGAGGCGCACGCCGGCAGCGGCGTATTCGCGGAAGAGGAAGCGGCAGCCGAGTTGCGGACCGGAACCGTTGGGATCGTCGAGATCGCCGTCGTGAACCGTGCCGCCCGCGCCGAACTCCACGAAGAGGCGCTGCGTCATGTCGAAGGTCCAGCTCAAGCCGGCATAGGCCTGGTTGACGCCGTTCGACGCGGTGGCGACGGCTGCACCGGTATAGACGCGCGGCCGCAACAGCTTCTCGCCGAAATCTGCCGCGCCATCCGCATTGAACGGATCGAAGTAGAGCGTGAAAGACGGAAACACGCCGTCTTCCTGCTTGCCGCCGCTGGCGATCGATGTCGTCACGCCGAAGCGCATTTCGTCGAAGACGCCGTCCTGAGCCAGCGCCGGCGCGGCGATGACGGACGTGGTCGTAACGAAAAGGAGGGGTGCGATCAGCCGGGACGAGACCGGGCGAAACGGTAGCGGCATGCGAAATCCTTAGGGGCGAATCATCTACGCGATACTGCTAAAATAGTATCTTGCGTAAGCTTGCGCGAAAGTCACCCCGTGGATTTCGATCGTCACTCGAAACTGTCGTAACCGGCTCGGCCGCTGTCGAGCAGCCGCTTCAGTGTCTGGAAGCCAGCCCTGACTTCGGCGCGCTGCGGTGGCGAAGAGAAGCCGATGCGGATCCGATGGAAGACGCGATCGGTACGGCCGGCCTTGAACTCGTCCTCGTCGTCGACGAGCACGCCTTCCTGCAACGCCGCTTGCTTGAAGGTGCCGGACAGCCAGGGGTCCGGCAGCTTCATCCAGAGGAACGGAATGCAGGGATGCGAGGCGAACTCGATGCCCTCGAAGACTTCGCGCGCCATGGCCTCGCGGGCACGAACCTCTTCGATGCCCTGGCTGCGCAAGGCCGCAGCCGAGCCGGAGAGCACCAGGCGCGCGCACAGTTCCGCAAGGATGAACGGCAGGCCGCCGCTGACCATCTTGTGGGCGATGCGGATGCGCTGGCCGAAATGCGGAGGGCAGGCGACCCAGCCACCGCGAACACCGGCGGCAACGGACTTCGAAAGACCGCCGACGAGGAAGGTGCGTTCGGGCGCAAGCTCGGCGAGCAGCGGCGTCTGGTCGCCGGTCATGGCGCCATAGAGATCATCCTCGACCAGCCAGACACCGTATTTGCGGGCGATATCGGCGATCGCCTGGCGCCGGGCGAGCGGCATGACGGCCACCGTCGGGTTCTGCGCGCTCGGCATCAGGAAGGCGAGCTTGGGATGCTGCTGCGCACAGACGCGCTCGAAGTCGTCGGGCATCATGCCGAAGGCGTCGGATTCGACCAGCGTCGTGCGGCGACCGATCAGGCCGGCGCTGCGGCTGACCTGCGAATAGGTGAGGGTCTCGAAGGCGATGCGATCGCCAGGGGCGGTCACCGCCGCGATCACCGCCACGACGGCCGCATGGGCGCCGAGCGTCGGCACGATGTTCTCAGGCTTGGGGCGAAACCCGCCGCGCGCCAACCATTGGCACCCGGCTTCGAACCAATGATCCGGGAAGTTCCGCGCGTAGCTGGCGATGTCGGCGTGATGCTCGTGGCTGATCTCACCCAACACTTCGCTCAGCACCGTTCCCTGGCCGATGTCCGGCGCCGCTGTGCTGTCGAACCTGAGTTTGCCGACGGGCGCGACCAGGGGGCGGGTGCCGGCAAGCGACGTCGTCAGCGGATCCGATTGCTCCGGCGGCCGGCTTTCGGGATGGTCGAGCACATAGGTGCCGCGTCCGACCTCGCCACTCACCAGCCCGCGCTCGCGGACGATATTGTAAGCGCGCCCGATCGTGCCGATTGTCACCCCGATATCGTAGGCGAGGTTGCGTTGCGGTGGCAATTTGGCGCCGACGGGCAGGGCGCCGCTGCCGATTGCCTGTTCGATCTGGTCGGCGATGCGCGCGTAGAGCGGGCCATGACCTTGCTGAATGTCCGGGAGCCAATTTGTCATAGTGACAATTCTTTAGATTACAGCGCGAAATATGTCAATTATCACCGATACAACGATAGCAATCGCTGCATTGGGGTTATCAATGAGTACAATGGATACAATTTGTTTGTCCCACTCGGAGGCGAAGTCCGCAGGCTCCACCGGCGCATCGCTGGGTGGCGACTATTCGGACGAGCGCGAAAGCCTGCTGAAGCGTCTTTGGAGCCTCTATTGCACGCTGGCTGCAAAGCGGCGCGGCCGGCTGGCGCTCGGGGAATTGAGTGAGTGGCAGCTCCAGGATATCGGCGTTTGCAAGAAGGACGCGCGCCAGGAATCGTCTGTCCCGTTCTGGCGCTGACCGATCGGATCGGAACGACCGTCCGAAATGCAAAAGGACCGGCAACCTTGAGGTCAACCGGCCCTTGGATCAATTCGACACGTTCAGCTTGGGCTATTTGCAGCCCTGTCCGCCAGCAGCCCAGCGCTTGATGTCGGCGGCCATGCGCGTTCCCGTCGGTTCGCTCATCAGCGGCCCGAAGGCTTGCAGGCGGGCCGGATTACCCTCGGCCTGAACGACGGCGAGGGGGCGTGCCTCCGGCGATTTGCGCGGGACAATCAGGATGCGCGGACGGCCGGAGAAGGAGTTGAGCTCGGGCGCCAGGCGATAGGACTTGAATTCGGCGTCACCCGACTTGAACCAGCAGCTGTTGGCACCGAGAGCCACGCGTTCCATGGTCGGCAGCGCCGCCGTGTTCGGGCTTGGTGCCGGCGGCTTCGGCGACTGGCACGAGGCCAGAAGCACAAGACCGAAGGCCGTGCAGGCAAGGCCGGTCAGGCGTGCAGGGGCAAATGAAGGCATCGACGGTCTCGCTCGCAAATGGGGATGGGTCGAATGCCTTCTACCAGCCGGATGGTTAAGCGGCGATTACTTCGAGGGCAGACGCAAACAGGCCGCGACCGTCGGAACCGCCATGGGCGGCTTCAATCAGGTTTTCCGGATGCGGCATCATGCCGAGAACGTTACCTTCAGCGTTCATGACGCCGGCGATATCGTTCATCGAACCGTTCGGGTTGGTGCCTTCAGCATAACGGAAGACCACCTGGCCATTGCCTTCGATCGTCTTCAACGTCTCGGCATCGGCGAAGTAGTTGCCGTCGTGGTGGGCGACCGGCGACCGGATGATCTGGCCCTTGGAGTAGGCGCGAGTGAAGTCGGTGTCGGCGTTGACAACTTCGAGCTTGATCTCGCGGCAGACGAATTTCAGCGAGGCATTGCGCATCAGCGCGCCGGGCAGGAGCCCCGCCTCGACGAGGATCTGGAAGCCGTTGCAGACGCCGAGAACCTTGACGCCCTTTTCCGCCTTGGCCTTGATCGCCTGCATGACCGGCATGCGCGCAGCGATCGCGCCGCAGCGCAGGTAATCGCCATAGGAGAAGCCGCCGGGAATGACGATCAGATCGACATCCGGAATATCGGTTTCGGTCTGCCAGACGGTGACAGGCGCCTTGCCGGAGATCTTGGTGAGGGCCGCGATCATGTCGCGGTCGCGGTTGAGGCCCGGAAGCTGGACGACGGCTGACTTCATATCTCTGTCTCCGATACGGCAAGATCAATCTTGATGCCGCACTCGGACGAGCCAGGCATCTGCTGCGACGATGGCAGCGGCGTTTCCCATGGGACCAGCGGCTGCTCCGGCATTTCGTAAACGTCTGGTTCCGCGCCCGAAGACGCGGAACGCCTTCTTCGCCTGTAGGATCAGGCGAAGGAGATGCTGTAGTTCTCGATCACCGTGTTGGCGAGCAGCTTTTCGCACATGGCCTTGAGGTCTTCCTCGGCCTTGGCCTTGTCTGCGGATTCGATCTGCAGGTCGAAGACCTTGCCCTGGCGAACCTGGCCGATGCCGTCGAAGCCGAGCGCACCGAGCGCGCCTTCGATTGCCTTGCCCTGCGGATCGAGAACGCCGTTCTTCAGCGTCACGGTTACACGTGCCTTGATCACTTTGATTTTCCCCGAAGTTACTTCACGAGAACCGGACCGGTGCCGCGCACGGGTTCGTTCTCATTCATGATGCCGAGACGGCGGGCGACTTCCTGGTAGGCCTCGACGAGGCCGCCGAGGTCGCGGCGGAAACGGTCCTTGTCGAGCTTCTCGCGGGTCTCGATGTCCCAGAGACGGCAGCTGTCCGGCGAGATCTCGTCAGCAAGCACGATGCGCATCATGTCGCCTTCGAACAGGCGGCCGCACTCGATCTTGAAATCGACGAGCTGGATGCCGACGCCGAGGAACAGGCCCGTAAGGAAGTCGTTGATGCGGATGGCGAGCGCCATGACGTCGTCGAGTTCCTGCGGGCTTGCCCAGCCGAACGCCGTGATGTGCTCTTCGGAGACCATCGGGTCTTCGAGCGCATCGGCCTTGTAGTAGAATTCGATGATCGAACGGGGGAGGACCGTGCCTTCCTCGATGCCGAGACGCTTGGCCAGCGAGCCGGCGGCGACGTTGCGCACGACGATCTCGAGCGGGATGATCTCGACTTCCTTGATCAACTGCTCGCGCATGTTGAGGCGGCGGATGAAGTGCGTGGGGATGCCGATCTTGTTGAGGTGCGTGAAGATATACTCGGAAATCCGGTTGTTCAGCACACCCTTGCCGTCGATGACGTCGTGCTTTTTCTTGTTGAAGGCGGTCGCGTCGTCCTTGAAGAACTGGATCAGCGTGCCCGGCTCGGGACCCTCATAGAGGATCTTGGCCTTGCCCTCGTAGATACGGCGGCGACGATTCATGGATTTGTCTCTGTGTTTACTGGCGCTCTTGGGGCGCGCACGTGGAGTATCTCTCGCGGTCCATAGCTGAAAAGAACCGATTTCACAATCGGCCTATGTTCCAGTCCCCTGATTTGCATGGGGCACTGCGTGTCCTCCTCGACGCACCGGATGCCGCGATGCTTTCCGGGAGGGAACGCGACCGAGGAAACCATTCAAAGGTAACACGAAAGTCATCGATCCGAAAAACTTCGCATTGCAGTTTGACCCGCGTTTTGATTTATGGCGATAAACTGATTTCAGACATGGAATTCTCAGGGAGATTGATTGATGACGTCGATGCAGGATCGCGAAAAGGCCTTCGAAGCAAAGTTTGCGATGGACGAAGAGCTGAGGTTCAAGGCTGAAGCGCGTCGCAACAAGCTGCTCGGTCTGTGGGCCGCCGGCCTGCTCGGCAAGGCCGACGCCGACGCCTATGCCAGCGAAGTGGTGGCTGCGGATTTCGAAGAAGCCGGCCATGAAGATGTCGTTCGCAAGATCAAGGCGGATTTCGACGCGGCAGGCGTTGCCCAGAGCGAAGAGCAGATCCGCGTGCGGATGCTCGAACTGCTCGGCGAAGCCGTCCAGCAGCTGCAGAGCAAGTAAGCCGAAAGGCTGTTGCCAGAACCATTGAAGCGCCGCCCGTCCCTCTGGCCGGGCGGTTTTTATTTGTCCGGACCGCCGAACACCGGCTTCCACCCGCGGCGCAAGCGCTGCTCCAGCTCCAGCCGGTCCATCGGCCGCGCAAGCGCGTAGCCCTGCAGCACGTCGCAGCCGAGATCCCGCAGCATCGCCGCATGCTCCCAGGTCTCGACACCTTCACCCACGACCGCGATGTTGAGCGAGTGGCCGATGTCGATGATCGCCCGCACCAGCTTTGCCTGCTTGGCGCTTTCGGTCATCGGGCCGACGAGCGCCCTGTCGATCTTGAGCCGGGCCGGATTGAGGTTGAGCAAGCCGATGATCGAAGCATGGCCGGTGCCGAAATCGTCGATTTCGATTTCGATGCCGAGGTCGCCGAGCGCCGAAATGGTTTCGGCGATTTCGTCTTCCGGATCATCGAGGAAGATCGACTCCAGAAGCTCGAAAGAAAGGATGCCCGGCGGGATCCGCATGTCGCGCAGATCAGCAATCAATCCGGGATCGCGCAGCCGCGGCGACGACATGTTGACCGAGATCTTGGGAACCCCGAGCCCTTCCTTCTGCCAGGACTGAAAGTCGCGATAGGCGAGCTCGACCACCTTCCTGTCGATCGCCGGCAGGACGTTGATCTCCTCGGCCACCTTCAGGAAATGGAAGGGGGCGAGAATGCCGCGCTCCGGGTGGTTCCACCGCACCAGTGCCTCGACGCCGGATATCTCCAGCGAGCGCGCGTGGAACTGCGGCTGGTAGTAGACCGTGAACTGCCCTTCCTCGATCGCCTGGCGAATGTCGTCGCCGATGCGCTTGGCGTTGAGGATCTGGGTTTGAATGAGCTCGGAAAACACCTCGACGCGATCACGCCCGACGCTCTTTGCCCGATAGAGGGCGATGTCGGCATTCATCAGCAGCTGTTTGGCGTCGAAGTCCTCGCCGCCCCTGAAGGCGATGCCGATGCTCGCACCCAGGCGGCAGAGCTGGCCGTCATAGGGGATGGGGCGGCGGAAGGCATGGACGATGCGCTCAGCAAGCTCGGTCAGTTGCGGCAGGTCGCGGTCGCGGCGGCAGAGGATGACGAACTCGTCACCGCCGATGCGGGCGATGAAATCGTCGTGGCGGGCGTGCGCGCGCAGGATCGCGGCCGCATGCGTCAGCATGGCGTCGCCGGCCTGGTGGCCGAGTGTGTCGTTGATCTGCTTGAAGCGATCGAGGTCGATATGCAGGATCGCGTTGACGGCGACATTCTCCGTCAGCATCTGATCCAGGTAGCGACGGTTGGGCAGGTCGGTCAGGTAATCGTGCAGCGCGTTGTACTCGATCCGGATCCGGGCCTGCTCGAGTTCACGGTTGCGCGCTTCGGCCGATGCCTTCGCCTGGCGCAACTCCTCCTGCAGCGCAATGTCTTCCGTGACGTCCCAATTGGCGCCGATGAGCTTGCGTGTGCCGAGATGATCGACATAGGTCGCGGCATTGGAACGGATGTGACGGACGGACCCGTCCGGGCGCACGATGCGGAAGGCGTTGGAGTAGGGCTTTCCCGAGGCGATGCCTTCATTGGTTCTGGCAATGACGGCGTCGCGGTCGTCAGGGTGCAGGCAGTTCTCCCAGGTCTCCGAGGTCGGCGCGCCATCGGCGGGGTCGAGACCATAGATCTCGAACATACGCTCGTCCCAGTCGTCGCGCAGCGCATCGAGATTGAAATCGAACACACCGATCTTCGACACGCCGAGCGCCAGCCTCAGGCGGCGGGAGACTTCCTCTAGCCGCGCCTCGGCCTCCTTGCGGGCGGTGATGTCGGTATCCGTCCCGATGATGCGGCTCGGCCTGCCGTCCGGCCAGTAGGCAACGGAGGCGCCGCGGCTTTCGATCCAGATCCAGTGACCGTCGGCGTGGCGTTCTCGATACTCGAAGGTGTTGAAGATCGCTTCGCCGGAATCCTGCCGCTCGATCGCCGCGCGCACATGCGCATGGTCGTCGGGGTGAACGTTCTGGATCCAGTTTTCGAGCGTACCGTCGACCTGGGCATCTTCGGGCAGGCCGCGAAGCCGCCTCCAGGTGGCCGAATAAAACAGGTCTCCGGTTTCGAAGTCGTGATCCCATACGCCCTCAAGCGCGCCGTCGAGGGCATATTTCCAGCGGGTCTCGTCGTTACGCAACCCGGCGATCTCGTTGACAAAATCGTCGGCCGGCAACATCAGCAGCAGCGAGGCGGCTTCATCGCCAAGCCGCACCGGCGAACAGGCAACGAGCATCGGCGCAGAGCGGCTGGGGCCGAGGAAATGGATCGTCTCGGCGACCGCCGACGTTGCGCGCGGCGGCACGCGCGGCCGGTCCTCGTCCGCCACGAAGTCGCTCAGAAAGGCGTGTCGCAACTGTGAAGGCGTGCGGCCGAACACGTCGCAGGCGCGGGCGTTGGCAGCCAGGATCCGTCCGTGCGCATCGACAATGACGGCGTTTGCCGGCAACCGTTCCAGGGTGGCCTGCGTCAGAGCATCCGGATGCGCCGGTGCGTTTTGCGCACCTTTGGTGAGACGTTCGTTTACGGCCACTTCCCATGTCCAGTATCTGCGGCCGGACGACCAAACGGAAGGATCCGGTCAATGCGGGCGCAGATCAAGGTTCGACAACGCTCGGCACCATCATGAGACGAGTCGCATCGTGCCGGCGATGATGACCGCGGACAATGAACGTCGGATTAATATGGCCGCAACAGGTGGCCGCGGCGCGTCAGGGTTTAAGCCGGCTCAGGAACTGGGCAAACACCATCGTGCCCTCCGGCCACGGCCCATGGCCGGACTCGGTGTTGATGTGACCGGATTCTCCGGCATCGACAAGCAGCGAACCCCAGGCGTTGGCGATGTCGTCCGCATGCTCGTAGGAACCGAAGGGATCGTTGCGGCTGGCGACCATCAAGGACGGGAAGGGAAGCGGATCGCGCGGATAGGGGCCGAAGGTCATCAGATGCTTCGGACGGATCGCCGGGTTGGCAACATCCGGCGGCGCCACCAGGAAAGCGCCGGCAATCGGCTTCTTGAAATGTGGCAGGGCGTGGATGGCCGTCGCAACGCCCAGCGAATGGGCGACGATGACAACGGGCTTTTCCGACGCATTGACCTCGTCGACCATGCGCGCCACCCAATCGTCACGGACAGGCTTTGCCCACTCCGCCTGCTCGACGCGGCGTGCGGTCGACATCTTGCGCTCCCAGCGCGTCTGCCAGTGCTCCGGTCCGGAGTTGGTGTAGCCTGGAACGATGAGGATATGGGCGTCGGAAACTTTCATGGTGCCCGCGATGTGGCGCTGAAAGGCGCGGAAGTCAAGGCCTGTGGCCCAACCCGTTCATCACGGCCCAGACGACGCCCATGGGAGCCCGGCTGACGGCCCCGATGTTTCGCGTTCCAAGCGGCTGCTTAACGTGGCGAGAGGCGGCAGGCGACAGCGGTCGCATTTTCTGTATAATCGAACGGACGGTCGCGGATGGTGCGGCTTGGTTCGCCGCAACTCTGTTCCGTGGCCGCTCTGGTTCGTTGAGGAGTGTGAGCCATGACAACATTCCATGTCCTGTCGGGAGCGGACGCGAGTGTCGCCCATCCCGGAATAAAAAAGATTGGCGTCGCGGATGTATTCGACGCCTTACGCTTGGGCTTTGACGATTTTCGCGAGAAACCATCACACTACGTCTTTCTTTGCCTGATCTACCCGATAGCCGGTGTCGTTCTGATCACCTGGAGCGCCGGCGCCAACATGCTGCCGCTGCTTTATCCTCTTGTCTCCGGCTTCGCGCTGATCGGCCCGGTCGCCGCGATCGGCCTTTACGAGATCAGCCGACGGCGAGAACTCGGCATGGACTACTCCTGGCCACACGCGCTTCGCCTGCATCGCTCTCCGGCGCTGCCGTCGATCATGGCCGTCGCCGCCATGCTGTTCGTTGTCTTCATCATCTGGCTGCTGGTCGCCCAGGCGCTCTATGTGCAGATCTTCGGGGCGGAACCACCGGATTCGATCGCAGCCTTCTGGAACGGTATCGTCGGCACTGAACAGGGCTGGAACCTGATCCTCGTCGGCAACGCCGTTGGCTTCGTCTTCGCCGTCATCGTTCTGTCGACATCCGTCGTGTCGTTCCCGTTGCTGATCGATCGGGACGTCGGCGCCGTATCGGCGGTCGAGACGTCCATTCGCGCAACGCTCGTCAACCCGGTGCCCGTCGCCGTCTGGGGTTTCATCATCGCCGCCGGCCTAGTCATCGGCTCGATCCCGGTCTTTGTCGGCCTCGCCGTCATCATGCCGATCTTCGGACACGCCACCTGGCACCTCTATCGCAAGATGGTGGAACCCGGTCCGCGCGCGCGGTCACACTGATCGCTGACAACCGAAGGCAGGATAACCGCTCAACGGAAAAAGCGCCGCATGTCGATCGACCTGCGGCGCCTTTGGCGTGCTTGCCGAGATGCCCGGCCTAGCGAAAGTGCTTGTAATAGGATGAGATCTGCGCCGCCGTGTTGGACGACAGGTTGAGCTTGATGCCGATTTTGTCCCCGCGATACCAGCGGACCATGCCGGTCAGGAAGCCGAGCTCCTCGCTTCTGATCGTCACTTCCTGTCCCGTCTTGGCGCCGATGTCGAAGAGCAGCTGAAAGCAGATGCCCTCGGCTGAAAGGTCCTTGACGATGCCGCTGCTGGAGCCGGACTTGACGGTCACCGTACCTGTAATTTTCGTTTGCGTGCGCTGCGTCGCCCGCTCGACACTGTCTTTGTAGGCCATGCGATCCTCAGAACCTGGATTGACAGATCCTGAGCTTTGCACGCAATGCGTGAATTTCCTGCTAACGCAAATGCCCGCATTCGAGCGATGTGCTCCAAATGCGGGCATGGCAACAAAACCAAAGGCCTACGGCCGTCCGCTCAGCCCGGAACCTTAGCCGAAGACGCGCTTGAAGATCGTGTCGACGTGCTTGGTGTGGTAGCCGAGATCAAACTTCTCGCGGATGTCCTCTTCGGAAAGCGCCGCGCGGACTTCCGCATCGGCCAGCAGTTCCTCGAGGAAGTCCTTGCCCTGTTCCCAGACCTTCATGGCGTTGCGCTGCACGAGGCGATAGGCATCCTCACGCGACACGCCGGCCTGCGTCAGCGCCAAAAGCACGCGCTGCGAATGCACGAGCCCGCGGAACTTGTTCATGTTGTTGATCATGTTCTCGGGGTAGACGAGCAGCTTGTCGATAACGCTGGTCAGACGAGCGAGCGCGAAGTCGAGCGTCACCGTCGCATCCGGGCCGATCATGCGCTCGACCGAGGAGTGCGAGATGTCGCGCTCATGCCAGAGCGCAACGTTTTCCATGGCGGGAATGGAGAAGGCGCGAACCATGCGGGCAAGGCCCGTGAGGTTTTCGGTCAGGACCGGGTTACGCTTATGCGGCATGGCCGACGAGCCCTTCTGGCCCGGCGAGAAATACTCCTCCGCTTCGAGCACTTCGGTGCGCTGCAGGTGACGGACTTCCGTCGCCAGGCGCTCGATCGACGAGGCGATGACGCCGAGGGTCGCGAAGTACATGGCGTGACGGTCGCGCGGGATGACCTGGGTCGAAACCGGTTCCGGCTTCAGGCCAAGTGCCTCGGCGACATGTTCTTCAACGCGCGGGTCGATGTTGGCGAAGGTGCCGACGGCGCCCGAGATCGCGCAGGTGGCGACTTCTTCGCGTGCGGCCAGCAGGCGCTGCTTGCAACGGTCGAACTCGGCATAGGCGAGTGCCAGCTTGACGCCGAAGGTGGTCGGCTCGGCGTGGATGCCGTGCGAACGGCCGATCGTCACCGTGTCCTTGTGCTCGAAGGCGCGGCGCTTCAGGGCTTCGAGCAGCTTGTCGAGATCGGCGAGGAGCAGGTCGGTCGCACGCACCAGCTGCACGTTGAAGCAGGTGTCCAGCACGTCAGACGAGGTCATGCCCTGGTGGATGAAGCGGCTGTCGGGGCCGACGAATTCGGCAAGATGCGTCAGGAACGCAATCACGTCATGCTTGGTGACGGCCTCGATTTCGTCGATGCGAGCGACGTCGAAAGTGGCAGCGCCACCCTTTTCCCAGATCATGCGCGCGGCATCCTTCGGGATCACGCCGATTTCGGCAAGCGCATCGCAGGCGTGGGCCTCGATCTCGAACCAGATGCGGAATTTCGTTTCCGGCGACCAGATGGCCACCATTTCCGGTCGGGAGTAACGGGGGATCATGGGCTTAAGCTTTCGTCGTCAGTGGAGGGATGGCCGTGCCTCTAGCAAAGATAGCCGCGAAGCTCAACGCCGTTGCTCATGGCGATCGCCTGCCAGCCACAGGCAGACGGCGAACAGTATAACACCGCCGACGGGCAAAAAGAGGCGAAGGCCCATGACCAGAAACTGGTAGAAGGCGATCAGCGTCGTAAAGGCGAACTGGAAGAGCCAGGTCGTGGTTCCGATCGGGGCGTGCCACTGTGCATAGAATTCGCGGTAGTCGAGCGCGAAAAGCAGTGCCGTCATCCCGATCGTGCCGAGCGAGAGGAAGAAGAGATAGGCCGCGAAACGCGTTTCCACGCGGCGTCCGATCGCGGCGAAGCGGGCGAGAAACAGCGCCGGCGGCCAGGCGAGCATAGCGCCGGCCCCGAAGACCCAGAGCAGTTCGGCCAGATGGAAGGTCGCGTCCCGTTCCCGCAGCCACAGCGCAAACCACGCCGACAGCGTCATCGACGCGCTCCACAAGGGCGCGCCGAAGAGCAATAGCGGAAGGCTCGGCACGGACCGGGCGAGGCGGGTCCGTTTCCGGGCACCGGCCGCCGCACGCCCCGCTTTCGCTTCGACGCTGGCGGCCGCCTCGTTCATTTGGCGATCCGCGTCGGGATCGCGATCCAGCGCCCGTCCGTCGTGCCTTCAAAGCCGAGCGACTTGACAAGCACCATGATCACGTGGGTTTCCGAACCGTCGTCGTTGCGGTGGGTGATGGCGCCGCCGACCTGATAGCCGGTGGGGCAACGGCGGCTTTCCGGTATGCGGCTGTCATCCTGAAGCACGTCGCTTGCCGGCGCGCCCGCCTTCATCGTCATCGACAGACGGAAACCCTTGGTTTCCTTCAGGAAGTCCTTGCAGATGCCGTCCGGCTCGAAGGTCGTTTCCTCGAGCGTAACCGTATAGGTCTCGCGGAACGCTTGATCGGCTGCAAAGGCATCGTAGGTCAGCGAGAGCGGCTTGGCGTTGGCTTCCGTGATCGGGTTGAAGGCCGCGAGCAGCCCGGGCGCATCGGCCAGGCGATAGGCATCGATCAAGGGGGCTGCCCGACGCCGGGCTTCATGGCGCGCCTTCGACAGCGGGCTGCCGTCTTCGCGGCTGACAGCGCGCACCGGCGCGCCGGGCAGGAAGCTGTCATTGCGCGTGTCGATCACATAGATGGTCGAATAAGGAAAGCCGGAACCGTCCTGGACGCCATATTCCTCGAAGGCAAAGACATTGCCGTCGGCCGAAAAGCCGATCGGCTGCAGTGCGGCATAGTCGCCAGCAAGAGCCGGCGATGCAGCGGCGGCCGCAGCCAGGCAACAAAGACCGGAAATTGCCGCGCGTGCTGTCATCGATAGGCCTTCTCGGCCGGCGCACGGATCGCTTCGATCGCCGAGCGATAGGCCTCGACCGAGCCGCCCTTGAAGATCGCCGAGCCGGCAACGAGAACATTGGCGCCAGCGCCGGTGGCAATGGCTGCCGTTTCAGGCGCAATGCCGCCATCGACTTCGATCTCGATCGGCCGATCGCCGATCATCGCCTTGATACGACGGATCTTTTCCGCGGTGGCGTCGATGAACTTCTGCCCGCCGAAGCCCGGATTGACGGTCATGACGAGGATCAGGTCAAGCTCATCGAGCACGTATTCGATGGCGCTCTCGGGCGTTGCCGGATTGAGCGACACGCCCGCCTTCTTGCCGAGCGAACGGACCGTCTGCAGCGAGCGGTGCAGGTGCGGACCGGCCTCGGCATGCACCGTCAGGATATCGCAGCCGGCCTTGGCGAAGGCTTCGAGAAACGGGTCGGCGGGCGAAATCATCAGGTGGCAGTCGAACGTCGCATCGGTGTAGCGGCGCAACGACTTGATGACATCGGGGCCGAAGGTGATGTTCGGCACGAAATGACCGTCCATGACATCGAGATGGATCCAGTCCGCGCCGGCATCGACGACATCGCGAACCTCCTGGCCGAGCTTGGAGAAATCGGCCGCCAGGATCGACGGGGCAATGCGGATAGGGTGGGTCATGGCGCACTCCAGCGTGTTTTCCGCGGGAATAGCACCGCCGAGCCCCGCAAACAACATGCCTGCAATCAAAGCTGCGTCAGCAACGCCGCGACCAGCAGGGCATGAGATCGTTTTCCGCCGGCGTCGCGTCGTGGACCCCGCGGGCGATCGCGCGCGCCATGGTCGAGGCGGCAACCGCGCCGAGATCGATGAAATCCTCTGTTGTCGGCGTCTTGCCGCTGGCGCCGGTCGCAAGCGCGAAGATCAGGTCGCCGTCGAGCGGCGTGTGCGCCGGCCAGAGCCCGCGGGCAAAGCCGTCATGGGCGGCAATCGCGAGGCGCTTGGCTTCGGCCTTCGTCAGCACCGCATCCGTCGCGATCACCGCGATCGTCGTGTTGGCGACGGCCGCCTGCCGGTCGCGGAACTTGATGCGGATGTCGGCCGCGTCGGCCGGCATCGGGTGGGGCAGGCCAAGCCCGCCGAACTCGTCATCCAGCTCGAAGGGCGCGGACCAGAAATGCCCGGTGTCGCCGACGGTAGCGGATCCGAGCGCATTGACGGCGACAAGCGCGCCGATGGTGATGCCGTTCGGCAGGACGGTCGACGCGGAACCGAGACCACCCTTCAGGCCAGCGGTCAGCGCACCGGTGCCAGCGCCTGCCGAACCGGTCGAAAATGTCGCTCCAGCCCGCCCGACTGCCTCGAAGCCGAGTTCACGATAGGGCGGAAAGCGGCCCCAATCCTTATCGCCACCATTGATGAGGTCGAAGAGGATCGCCGTCGGGACGATCGGGATCCGGTGCGGGCCGACAGCGAAGCCGCGGCCCATCTCCCTGAGAGCCGCCTGCGCACCGGACGCAGCGTCAAGCCCGAAGGCCGAACCGCCGGAAAGAACGAGTGCATCGACCGTCTGCACCGTGTTGTGCGGGTCGAGAAGGTCGGTTTCCCGGGTACCCGGCGCACCGCCCAGAACCTGGACGGCGGCCGTTGCCGGCGGGTCGCAGACGATCGCGGTGACGCCCGATTTCAGGCGATGGTCCTCGGCGTTGCCGACCGTCAGACCTTTGACATCGGTGATCAGGTTCAGCGGTCCCGGACGCATCATGGCGTGGCTCCTTCAGCGGCCGCAGGCACGAAATGGTCGCCTTGCCACTGCATCAAACGGTAGGGATTGTCGGCGCGCTCGTGCGCAGCGTTAAAGGCGGTGAGGCCGAGAACGGTCGGGTAGGGCCCCTTGCCGGCGATCGCTTCGGTCAGTGACTTGTCGTCCTGTGCTGCCCTATCCTTGGCTTCCTCCAGCAACGCCATCACCGCGAAGGCCGGCATCACATAGCCTTCCGGCTCGATGCCGGCGGCGCGCATTTCGTCGGCAAAGGGCTTGCCTTCCGGCGATTGCGCCGCATCCGGCAGCGTTACTGCAAGCACGCCATCGGCAAGCGGAACCGTGAGATCGGCCGCGTTCAAGGCATCGCCGCCAAGCAAGGTAAGGTTTGCGCCTTCGCCAAGGGCATCACGGGCGATCACCGCGGTATCCTGCCGGTCGCCGCCGGTGAAGACGTGGGTTGCGCCGCTTTTCACCAGGCGTCGCACCAGGTTGATCTGCTGCTCCTGCGCCGGCCGGTAGGTGTCGCTGAAGACCGGTGTCATGCCGATTTCGGCAAGCGCTGCGCGCACCGCCTCGACCAGCTCCCGGCTGTGGATCGTACCGTCGTCGACGAGCGCGATGGGCTTGTCCTTCCAGCGGTTGACGATGGCATCGACGATGGCCACGGCCTCGGCATTGCCGCTCGGCGCAAGGCGGAAGAGCGGCCATTTGTTCTTGAGCGCGTCTTCCATCAGGATATCGGAGCGCACGCTGAGGGTGATTGCCGGCAAGCCCGCTTCGGTCAGGGCCGGAAGCGTGGCATCCAGGCTTTCGGTGCAGAGAAAGCCGACGGCGGCTTCGGCACCTGCCGCAAGCAATGCCTTGGTCAGCGCCTCGTTGCCGGCGGTATCGCAGGTCTCGGGAATGACGACGATCTCGCTGCCGCGATCACCGGCCTTGAAGCCTGCGCCGTCGATAATCTGCTTACCGAGCGCCGCGAACGGACCTTCCACCGGCGCAACGACCGCCACCTTGATACCGGCCGCCCAAGCCGGCGTTGCCTGCACCAGTCCGGCAAGGATAAGGCTGGTGACAATGGATCGACGCATTCACTTACTCCGCCGCCGCAAGCTTTCGCGTCCGAACCGATCCGGGGCAAAATCCTACGGCGAGCCACCACAGCTTCCTCTTCCGTTGCCGCTCGCGTCTGACGCGAGGCACGGTCGTTGTCGCATGTTTTAAGGAAGTGCCCCGCGGCGTCAAAGGAAAAGATGTCGCTCCTGGTGAAGAAGGTTCAATCTGCGTCACGGCCACGTCGCAGATGTGCAAGAATCTCCTTCCAGCGGGTTTCATATTTTCCGACAGCGTCTATGTATGTGCCTGACATCGCCTGGAGAAAGATGTGTTGGAGAAGACCCGGCTGGACCCTATCAGTTATCGCGACGCGATGAGCCGCCTGGCCGGTCACGTGCAGATCATTACCGCCGCTGACGGCAGCGAGCGGCGCGGTGTCACCGTGACTGCGGCCTGCTCGGTTTCCGATAGCCCGCCGACGGTTCTCGTCTGCTTGAACGGCGCCAATCCGCGCAACGAGATCTTCACCCGCAGCGACAGCTTTGCGCTCAACCTGCTCGGCGACGAACACCGGGCGCTGGCCCATGGCTTCTCCGGCCGCGACCAGCTCGACATGGATCTGCGCTTTGCGCTCGGACAGTGGACGCGGCTTACGACCGGTGCGCCGATCCTCGTCAACGCCACCGCCGCTTTCGATTGCCGTCTGGTCGAGGTGAAGACGATCGCCACGCATCTGGTGCTCTTTGGCGAAGTCGTCGACGTCTCGATCGGGTCGTCCCGCCCGCCGCTCATTTATGTGGACCGCGGATACCACTCGCTATAAGTTTTTACGCAGCGATCGACTGCTCATCGCAACATGAGAAGATCGCTCTAAGTCGTTGAGCTCGCCGGTGGATTTTATCCCCTTCCAGCTTCCAGCGATCGATTCGGGCCGTGGTGGAGGAGACATGGCGACACAGGCGGCAACGGGCCTGCCACAGTCCATCGAAGAGACGATGGCACTGCTGGAGGCGCATGATTATCTCGCCGGCACGGCGCTGGCGACGGTGCTGTTTCTTGCGCTCAGGATGAAGCGCCCGCTTTTTCTCGAAGGAGAAGCCGGCGTCGGCAAGACCGAGATCGCCAAGGTACTGGCCAAGGCGCTCGACCGGCCACTGATCCGGCTGCAGTGTTACGAGGGTCTAGACGTCGCCTCGGCCGTCTACGAATGGAACTATCCAGCGCAGATGCTCGAAATCCGCCTGTCGGAAGCATCCGGCAAGGTCGATCGCAAGCGGGTCGAAAGCGACATCTTCTCCGAACGTTTCCTGATCCGCCGCCCGGTTCTGCAGGCGATTTCGTCGAACGGAGGGCGTGCGCCCGTTTTTCTGATCGACGAGCTGGACCGGACAGATGAAGCCTTCGAGGCGTTCCTGCTGGAAGTTTTGTCCGATTTCCAGGTGACCATTCCGGAACTTGGTACGATCCGGGCGGACGAACCGCCTGTCGTCATCATCACCACCAACCGCACCCGCGAGATCCATGACGCGCTGAAGCGGCGCTGCCTCTATCATTGGGTCGATTATCCCAAGGCGGCGCAGGAGCTAGAGATCATTCGCCGCAAGGTTCCCGGCTGCAACGCCACCCTGTCACGCGAAGTCATCGCCTATGTGCAGCGGCTGCGCACGATCGACCTCTTCAAGAACCCGGGCGTTGCCGAAACCATCGACTGGGCAACGGCGCTGACGGAGCTTGACCGGCTGGCGCTCGATCCGGAGACGATTGCCGACACGCTCGGAACGCTGCTGAAATACCAGGACGACATCGCCAGGATAGAGGGGGCAGAGGGGCGAAAGCTGCTCTCCGAGGTCAAGGCGGAATTGCTGGCGGCAAACTGATGACGGAGGCGCGGGAGCAGCACAGGAACGATGTTCCCCCGCCCATCGCGGCAGGCGACGGACGGCTTGCCGACAACATCGTCTTCTTCGCGCGCGCGCTCCGCCGCGCCGGCATCAAGATCGGGCCAGGCGCCATCGCTGACGCCATCGATGCGGTGGCGTTGATCGGGATCGGCGGACGGGACGCGTTCTACGCCGCATTGCAATGCGTCTTCGTCAAACGTCACGAAGACCAGCCGGTCTTCGACGAGGCGTTTCGCCTGTTCTGGCGCTCGCGCGGGCTGGTCGAAAAGATGATCGCGATGATGTCGCCGCTGGCGCCGGAACGCGAGAGCGAACGGCAGCAGCGCCGTGCAGGCGAAACCCGCGTCAGCGACGCGCTGGTTTCCGGGCACGAGGCGGATCGACCGCCACGCGACGAGCCGGAGATCGAGGTTGATGCCCGTTTCACGGTTTCCGGTCGCGAGCTTCTGCGCCGTGCCGATTTCGCGCAGATGAACGCCGCCGAGCTTGCCGAGGCCAAGCGCGCGCTCTCGGCCCTGACGCTGCCGATGGACCGCGTCGTCACGCGGCGCTTCCGCTCCTCGAAGCGTCAGATCCGCATCGACCCGCGCGCGACCATGCGCGATGCCATGCGCTTTGGCGGCGAACTGATCCTTCCGCGGTTTCGGGAGCGGCGCGTCGTCCATCCGCCGCTCGTCGTGCTCGCCGACATCTCCGGCTCGATGAGCCAGTACACCCGTATCTTTCTGCACTTTCTGCATGCGCTGACCGAGGAGCGGCGACGCGTTCATACCTTCCTCTTCGGAACCCGGCTGACCAATGTCTCGCGCCAATTGCGCAATCGCGATCCGGACGCGGCGATCGACGACTGCGTCGCTGCGGTCAAGGACTGGTCCGGCGGCACGCGCATCGGCGAGACCTTGCACGAGTTCAACCGACGCTGGTCACGGCGCGTGCTCGGGCACGGCGCGATCGTGCTTCTGATCACCGACGGCCTGGAGCGCGACGACGTGGCCGATCTCGAAATCGAGATCGATCGCCTGCACCGATCCTGCCGGCGGCTGATCTGGCTCAACCCGCTGCTGCGCTTCGACGGCTTCGAAGCACGCGCGCGCGGTGTGCGGGCGATGCTGCCGCATGTTGACGAATTCCGGGCCGTGCACAATCTTGAATCAATTGGCGAACTGGTGAAGGCGCTGTCCGGTCAGCGCTCCCGCCAGGCGGACCCGCGGCGGTTCATCGAACCAAGATGACTGGGCCAAGATGACCGGACCAAGATGAACGGCATTGATGGGAGGTGGCAGGTATGGGGCAGGCAGGCAATGTTCTCGATCCCCTCGACATCGCCGAGGCCTGGCTGAAGCAAGGACGCCGGGTGGCGATCGCAACGGTTATCGAGACCTGGGGTTCGGCACCACGGCCGGTCGGCAGCCATCTGTTGATCGATGGCGACGGCAATTTTCAGGGCTCGGTTTCGGGTGGGTGCGTCGAGGGCGCCGTCATCACCGAGGCAACCGACGTAATCGTTTCGGGTGCTGCGAAAATACTCGAATTCGGCGTCGCGGATGAGACCGCCTGGCGCGTCGGTCTTTCCTGCGGCGGCAGGATCCGGGTCCTCGTGGAGCGGGTAAACGGCTGACAATGGAACGGGCGATCCTGGAAACACTCAACCTTGCGCGCGCGGCCCGCCGTGCCGCTGTCACCGTCAGCGATCTTGCCGGCGACGTCCGCGTCCACCTCGAAGGCGACGACTGTCCCGACCCCTGGCGCGAAGCCGTTGCCCGTGCGCTGCAATCCGGCCGGCCCGGCATCGTCGAGACCGGGCAGGGTGCCTTCTTCCTCAACGTCTATCTGCCGCCGCCGCGCATCATCGTCATCGGTGCAGTGCACATTTCACAGGCCCTGGCGCAGCTTGCGCCCGTTGCCGGCTTCGACATGACCATCATCGATCCGCGCACGGCCTTTGCCACGCCGGAACGTTTTGCCGGTGTCGACCTCATCGCCGAATGGCCGGAGGACGCCCTGAAACTCAGACCGCTCGACCGCTTCACAGCCCTTGCCGCCGTGACGCACGACCCGAAGATCGACGACCGACCGATCCAGGCGGCATTGTCGGTCGGTTGCTTCTATGTCGGTGCGCTCGGCAGCCGCAAGACCCACGCCACGCGGATCGAAAGGCTGCGACATGCGGGGGTCGCCGATGCCGACATGGCCCGCATCCGAGCGCCGATCGGTCTCGATATCGGCGCAGCAAGTCCGGCCGAAATCGCGGTTGCGATCCTCGCCGAAATCATCGAGGCGCTGCGACGGCGTGACGTTGGCGCCGCGGGGAGTGGAGCATGAGGTTCGGACCGATCAAGGTCGCGGAAGCAGAGGGCGCCATGCTCGCGCATGCGGTGAAGGCCGGCGATCTGAGGCTGCCGAAGGGGCACCGGCTCACGGCCGCCGACATCGCCGCTTTGATCGCCACCGGCGTCGACGCGGTTGTGGTTGCGCGGCTTGATGCCGGCGATTTCCCGGAAGACGAGGCAGCCACGCGCGTTGCCGCGGCCATCGCCCCCGATCATCTCCGGTTTTCGCGGGCTGCGACCGGCCGCGTCAATGTCTATTCCGAGGTCGCCGGTCTCTTTGTTGCGAGCCGCGAAATCGTCGATCGGTTGAACCGCATAGATCCGTCCATCACCTTCGCCTGTCTCGCCGACCATGTGCCGGTGCAGCCCGGCGATATGGTCGCGACGATCAAGATCATCCCGCTTGCGGTCGCCGGCGCCTTCATCGAGCAGGCGGAAAGGCTGCTGCGCAACCATCGCCCCTTCGAGGTCAAGCCGTTCGCGGCGCGGCGAACGGCATTGATAGCAACGGAGTTGCCAAACCTCAAACCGCAGGTGATGGACAAGACACATGCCATCCTGGCGGCGCGGCTGCGACAGGCCGGAAGCGAACTCCTCACAGAACGGCGCGTCGCGCACAGCGAGGCCGCCGTGGCGACGGCGATTACCGAAATCCGAGAAACGCACGACCTGCTGGTCGTCTTCGGCGCGTCAGCGGTTGCCGATCCCGACGACGTCATTCCCGCGGCAATCCGGCGGGCCGGCGGCGTGGTCGATCACGTCGGAATGCCTGTTGATCCCGGCAATCTTCTCGTTCTCGGCCGGGTCGGCGAGACGCCGGTCATTGGTGCGCCCGGCTGCGCCCGCAGCCCGCGCGAGAACGGCTTCGACTGGATCCTCGACCGCATCCTTGCCGGCGAGCGGCCGAGCTTCGACGATATTACCGGACTTGGGGTCGGCGGCCTGTTGAGCGAAATCCCGACCCGGCCGCAGCCACGCGACGCTGCAACGGAGTTGTCATTGTCCTCGGTTTCTGTTGTCGTTCTGGCCGCCGGCCGGGCCAGCCGGATGGGTGCGGACGGCGGACACAAACTTCTCGCCACCTTCGACGGCGTGCCGCTCGTGCGCCGCAGCGTCGAAGCCGCGCTCAGGGCCACGCCGGGTAGGGTCAGCGTTGTGACCGGCCACCGCGAGGCCGACATCCGCGACGCGCTGCAAGGGCTGCCGGTGACGTTCGTCTCCAATCCGGACTACATCTCGGGCATGGCCTCCTCGCTAACGGCGGGGCTTTCGGCAATTGGGACGCGGGCGGCCGGCATGCTGGTCATGTTGGCGGACATGCCCTGGATTACCGGCGACGACCTGCGCCGGCTCATCGAGCGTTTCGTCGCCGAGGGCGGCCGCTCGATCATCCGGGCGACCGCCGGCGGGCAGCGCGGCAATCCGGTGATCCTGCCGCGTCAGACATTTTCGGCGATCCGGCAGTTGCTCGGAGACGTTGGCGCAAGGCACATCATCGAAAAGAGCGGCCTGCCGGTCATCGATGTCGAACTCGGCGCCGCGGCGCGCCTCGATCTCGATACGCCGGAACAGATCGTCGCCGCTGGCGGTATCTTGGAGGAACAGACGCGTGGATAATGCCGCAATCGAAGAGATGTTCGAAGTCCTCGGGCCGGTGACCATCAAGCGGATGTTCGGCGGCAAGGGCATTTATTGCCAGGGCGTGATCTTCGCGCTTGAGGTCGACGGCGAAATCCTGCTCAAGGGCGACGAACAAACAGCGCCCGCGCTCGAGGCAGCCGGTTCGCGGCAATGGGCCTATGACGGCAAGGGCAAGCCGGTGAAGATGCCCTATTGGAGCATTCCGGACGACGCATTCGACGATCCGGACGAGATGGCGCGCTGGGTGCGGCTTGCCTATGAGGCAGCGCAACGCTCCCGGAAGTAGGCCGCCCAACATATGCGTGGCCTCAGATGAAATACAGATCACCGCGCCGCCCACCCGCGCGCCTAAGTGACGTCGGCCGGATCCAGCGATGCCAGTCACACGACACATGATCCCGCAAGGTGACGGAACGGCCGTTGAACTGTTCCAGGCGTCTGCCATCGGAACCGCGCCAAGGGGTGCGATTCTGCTTGTCCATGGCAACCAGGGCGGACGTCGTCTCGGCGCAAGCGAATTTGTCGACAGTGGCGGTCTCACGCGGTTTTCGTCCCGACTGAACATTGTGACGGCGGCGGTTTCCCACCAGGGTTCGGGCCTGCGGATTTCTGTGGCTCCCGAACGCAGCAAGCCATCATTGCTGCCGTCGCCTTTCTGAGAGAGCACCCCGCAATCGATCCGGACCGAATCGTTCTCTATGGAAACAGCCGCGGCGCGGTCGCCGCGGCTATGGTCGCTGCCCAGCTATCCGACCTTCGTGCCGTCGTTCTGGCAAGTGGCGTCTATGATCTCAAAAGCGTTTTCGACAACGCCCCTATGGAGATCCGAAAGGCGATAGAACTGGAGGCCGGGCTTTCCAGTGAAGTCTTCAAGGCTCGCTCCGCCTTGCATCATGTTGGTAACATCAGATCGGGGATCCTGCTTTTGCACGGACGGCATGATGACCGCGCGCCCGTTTCCCAGGCAGAGGCGTTTTACGAAGCCTTGTCCGACGCCGATGTGCCCGTCGATCTCAAGGTGTTCGACTGCGGGCACCGCATCCCGCGTGACGAATCACAAAGGGTGCTCGGCCCGTTTCTGCAGAGGATTTTCTGCTTCCGGCGTCACACGCCACTAGGCATTGCGTTCGGAAGACGGTTGTTCCTCCGACAGCGGCACCCGAAAAATTGCGAAATGAGACGCGCCCGATGAACGCCGGCAGCGATTTGGCCAATCGCCGCCAAGCTATGCGGCGACGCCGTGTTCCTGCTTGCGCAAGGCCTCAGCAGCATCGGCGGTAAAACGCGACAGCGGTTGGGGCAGGGCGTCGAGGCTGAACCAGCCGAATTCGGAAAGCTTGTCCGGCTCGACGAGTTGCGGCTCGCCGGAGAAATCCCGGGTCACATAGATCATCGAGATCCAGTGCTGGCGATCGGCTTCGATCACCTGTTCGCTCAGGCAAAGGAATTCGCTCGACCGGATCTTGAGGCCGCTTTCTTCTTCGGCCTCGCGTCGGGCCGCAGCTTCCGAGCGCTCCATGTGGTCGACCTTGCCGCCGACGATGTTCCAGTAACCGGCCTCAGGCGCCTTCAAGCGCCTGTAAAGCAGGATCTTGCCATCGCGCACGACGACAAGTCCGCAGCCGAAGCCCGGAAAATCGATGCCTGGCTGGCCCATCCGTTCGGATCAGGCCTTGCCGGCAATCAGCATGAAGGCGGGGATTTCGTCGCCGAAACCGACCGGCGTCGGGCCGTCGTCATAGTCGCGGCGGTGGCGGTTGCGGCGGTCGCGATTGTCGTCGTTGGCAGGGTTCGATGCACGCACCGGACGATCGCCGCGATTGTTCTGTGCCTGCTTGTTCTCTGCGCTGCGTGCCGGTTTCACCGATTCCGCCCTTTCCACGACTGTTTCAATTTCGGCCTCACTATCGGCGCGCACGGTATCGGATTTATGATCGGAACGGCCCCTCGAGCCGCGATCCCCATCTTTTTTCCGGTCCTTGCGGCCATCACGGCCGCGTTCGCGGCGGCCGGTGTCGTGGCTTTCCATCGGCTCAGGCAGATTGGAAAGGTCGCCGTTCAGCCATTCGACCTTCTGGCCGATCAGCTTTTCAATGGCGTCGGAGAATTTCGTGTCGCGCTTGGTCACCAGCGTGAAGGAAGCGCCCGAGCGGCCGGCACGGCCGGTACGGCCGATGCGGTGGACGTAGTCTTCCGCGTGGATCGGAACGTCGAAGTTGAAGACGTGGCTGACATCGGGGATGTCGAGACCACGAGCAGCAACGTCCGAGGCGACGAGCAGCTTGATGTTGCCGTCCTTGAAGTTGGCCAGCATCGTCATGCGCGAGCGCTGGTCCATGTCGCCATGCAGAGCGCCGACGGAGAAGCCGTGACGGTCGAGCGAACGGAAGAGGTCGGCGACGTCCTTCTTGCGGTTGCAGAAGATGATCGCGTTCTTCAGCTCGTCCTGGGCACGAATCAGGTCGCGCAGCACTGCGCGCTTTTCGTAGTCCTTGGCGTGCGCTGCGACGAAGCGCTGCGTTACGGTCTGCGCCGTCGAAGACGGGCGGGCAACTTCGACGCGCTCCGGGTTCTGCAGGAAGCGATCGGCAAGCTTCTGGATTTCCGGCGGCATGGTCGCCGAGAAGAACAGCGTCTGGCGCGTGAACGGGATCAGCTTGGCGATCCGCTCGATATCGGGAATGAAGCCCATGTCGAGCATGCGGTCGGCTTCGTCGATCACCAGGATTTCTACGCCGGTCATCAAGAGCTTGCCGCGCTCGAAGTGATCGAGCAGGCGGCCGGGCGTGCAGATCAACACGTCAGCGCCACGCTCAAGCTTGCGGTCCTGCTCGTCGAACGACACGCCGCCGATCAGAAGCGCGATGTTGAGCTTGTGGTTCTTGCCATACTTGTCGAAGTTCTCTGCGACCTGTGCAGCGAGTTCGCGCGTCGGCTCCAGAATGAGCGTGCGCGGCATGCGCGCACGGGCGCGGCCCTTTTCGAGCAGCGTCAGCATCGGCAGCACGAACGAAGCGGTCTTGCCGGTACCCGTCTGGGCAATGCCCAGAATGTCACGACGCTGCAGCGCCGGCGGGATGGCGCCAGCCTGGATCGGGGTCGGGATTGTGTAACCCGCATCGGTGACAGCGGAGAGAACTTTTTGGCTCAGGCCAAGGTCAGCAAAATTGGTCAAAGGGAAATCTGTTTCCGTTCCGGTTCAATAGAACACTGATCGATCGATGGAAAACGCACGAGCACGTGGCCGCGCTCTTAAGCTGAACGCCACTGAAAGTCAAGAAATCCAGCACGTTGAAGCAGTAAAAGGTAAATAGTGGCGAATCTGTCGCATTTCTTGTCAAGCAGAACCGCGCGGCAGCGTCAGTTCATATAGCTCGCAAGCTTGGTGCTCGCATCCAGAAACCGCATGGGATCCACGGCCTCGCCGTTCAGCCGGATTTCATAGTGGAGGTGCGGCCCGGTGGAGCGCCCGGTGTTGCCGGACTTGGCAATGACTTCGCCAGCCTTCACCTGGTCGCCGGCCTTTACCAGCACCGTCGAAAGATGGGCGTAGCGCGTCGCCACACCATTGCCGTGGTCGATTTCGACCATGTTTCCATAGCCGCCGGTCAGCCCCGCATTGGTCACCGTTCCAGGCGCTGCCGAGCGGATGCGGGTGCCGACCGTCGCGCGAAAGTCGATGCCGGCATGCAGCGCGAGGCGCCCGAGAAACGGATCAAGCCGGTTGCCGAAATCGCTGGTGATGTCGCTGGCCGGCGAGGGATTGCCGAAGGGCAGCTTGCGAACCTCGGCGCGCGTGCGGTCGAGTTCCAGGAGCGCGGTATCGAGTGCTGCAAGCGAACGGCCGAAATCGTCATCGTTCACGGGTTCGACGAAGGGGCCGCCGATCGCGGTGTTGGCGGACGTGGATATGTCATTGACCGGGATCATCTCGGCGACATCGTCGGCGGGCAGGTCGATACCGGTGCGCCCGACGATCGAGCGAATCGCACCCGACGTCTTCGCCGCGCCGTCCGTCAACTGCTGGACCCGCGCCATCTGCTCGCGCTCGACATCCTTCAGCGAGAGCGTGACTTTCGAAAAAATCCGGTCAGCCCGGTCGGAACTTGATTCGCCGGCATCGGGTGCCGCATAGGCGAGGGCAGGGACGGCCGCGGCACCGACCGGCGCAACGTTCAGCCCCATCAGCTTCTCGATTGCCTTCACACCACCGCTGCCGCTCGCGTCGGCGCGTTTGTCATAGGCAAGCGGCTCGACGGCCGCGGGCGCGTCGGTTGCGGTCGTCACGCCGGAATTTTCGGCTCTTTCGACCAGGGCGCCGAGCTTCCCGTTGCGCGAGGTCAGCGCCATCTGCTGGCGCAGCAGCTTCTCGACCTTTTCCTCGACCACCTGCTGGTCAAGCAGTTGACGGCTGGTGACCCGATCCACCTGCGCGCGTAGCGCCGTGATCCGATCCTCGTATTCGTGCTGCATGCGCGCCTGGCGGGCAATCGTGCCGCCGATCAGGTCGTCGCGCAAAACCAGGTAGGAGGTGGCCGCGAGATAGCCGATGCTGCAGACGCCGGCAAAGGAGACGGCGATCGCCGCCATCCACGGACGCACGGTCATGTGCCGGACCTTGTCGCCGCTGGCCAGGATCAGGACGTGATTCTGCTTGCGTTTTCCAAAGGTACGATTTGCCTGATGTCCAGACACCCGTTCTCTCCCGCCATGTGCGCGTTGCCTCGCATCACCTGGGGATCATTACACTTTGTTAGGGTTAACAATCGGTAAGCAAGATTGCGGGAAGGTGATGGCCGCTATCGATTGGTCGAAGCGGTCATCGAGCGGTAGAAGGACGGCGTCAGGCCGGCCTCGGCGCGGGCGATGTCGTTGAACGGCGCTTTCAGGGGACCGCGGAAATTGGCGCGCACCAGCGCCTGGAAGGTCGCCGCCGGGTCCTTCTTCTCGCGGGCGCAGAGAAAACGGAACCATTTGGCGCCAACGGCGACGTGGCCCTTCTCGTCCTCATAGATGACATCGAGCACGGCAGCGCTCTCGAAGTCGCCGGTTTCGCGCATCTTGGCCTGCAGCGCCGGCGTCACATCGAGACCGCGCGCTTCGAGAATGAGCGGCACGACGGCGAGCCGCGCCGTCAGGTCGTTGCGCGTATCGTGCGCCGCCTGCCAGAGGCCGTCATGGGCGGGCAGGTCACCATAGTCGGCGCCGAGGTCGTTCAGCCGCTGACGGACCATGCGGAAGTGTTTCGCCTCTTCGAAGGCGACGCGCATCCAGCCGTCGAAGAAGGAATTGGGCACCGGCTCGGTCGCAAAGCGGGCGACGATATCAAGGGCGAGATCGACGGCGTTCAACTCGATATGGGCGATCGAGTGGAGGAGGGCGATTCGGCCCTTGAGCGAACCGAGGGACCGTCGTTTGACCTGGGTCGGTGGCGTCAGCACCGGCTTGTCGGGCCGGCCCGGGCGTACCGGCACCGGCCGGTCGAGCGGCGAGCGCAGCGACAGCGTGCGGCGCTGCCAGCGACGCGCCGCTTCCTGCGCAAGCGCCGTCTTGACCTCGAGGTCCGCGGCGCGGATCGCTTCGACGGCGCCGCCCCGCAGGCTGTGAAACACGGGCAACTCGCTCATCGGCGGCCTCAGATCGCCTTTGCGGCGTCGAGGACCTCGCGGGCGTGACCGTCCACCTTCACCTTTTCCCAGACCTTGACGACGACACCGTCGGCGCCGATCAGGAAGGTGCTGCGCTCGACGCCCATATATTTGCGCCCGTACATCATCTTCTCGACCCAGACGCCATAGGTTTCGACCACTGCCTTCTCCTCGTCGGCGGCAAGCGGCACCGTCAGGTTGTGCTTCTTGGCGAAGCGGTCGTGCTTCTTCACCGAATCGGGCGAAAGCCCGATCAGGGCGATGCCGGCTGCGGCGAATTCGTCGGCCAGCTCCGAAAACGAGATCGCCTCGAGCGTGCAGGCCTGCGTGTCGTCCTTCGGATAAAAGAACAGAACGACCGGACGGCCGCGCAGGGCCGAGAGCGAAACCGTACCGCCGCCGTCACGCGGCAGGGTGAAGTCGGGAGCGACATCTCCGGGAGCGGGTCTTGCCATGATTAAACCTTCCTTCCGCCAAGTTTTGCAGACAATCGCGCACTACTGCATGTTTTCATTGGTCTTTGCCGACCAGAGGGCAAAACGTGCAGTGCTCAAGGTAGTCGAGCGCCATTTGCGCGCCACAGGGCACGCGATGCTCTTGGGCATAGCGAAAATCGTCGACCGCCGTCCAGCGCATTTGTGCTAGATTCGACAGGTTTCGGACGGCATGGGCCGCTACGAAACGTTGCAATCGCCTGCGCGCGCGAATTCCATCGCAGGTGGTCGCTTTCCACAGCATGGTCCCGCGTCCCTTGGTGACTCGGCACGATGACATGTGGTCTACAGAAGCGAGAAGTGGTCGCCCCGTACCGTGAGAGACGAAGGGTGGCGACGAAGCTCGTATCGAACGGAGGACGTCCGCGCTGATGAGTGAGATCCGCGGCGAAAAAGTCGGCTTTCGCAAGAAAGACATCGTCGCGTTGCATGCGTTGCCTTCAGCGCAGGCGCACGAACCCATGATCGTGCACGCGCCGCGCAAGAACAGAGCCGCGCGCGTCTGCGCCAAGATCGCACTGCTGATATCGCTGCTCGCGCTTTCCATCGCGGCAATCCTCATCGTCGTCATCGAAAGCGGAATGATGGACAGCACGCTCAATGCGCGCGCCCGCACCGCACTCAATGCAGCACTCGGCGACACCTATCGCGCCGAGGTCGGCAGCACCGTCGTGCGCATGACCGCAGGCGGCGCGATTGCGCTCAGGGCCCGCGAAGTGGCGCTCAGCGAAGCCTCCTCCGGCCAGCCGGTTGCCAAGCTGCGTGCGATCTCGATCGCGCTCGACCCGCTGGCGCTGATGACCGGCCGCATCGCCGTTTCCAATCTTGAGGCGGAAGGCGGCGAGTTCGATACCGGGCTGCTGCCGCGCGGCGAGCCGCTCGATCTGACCAAGATTCGCATTGCCGACGTCGGCGATGCACTCGAAGCAATCTTCTCGCACGTCGATCGCATGTCGCAGATGGCAGCCGGCCGCGGCAGCCAGAAGGTCACGCTCTCGGATTTCAGTTTCTCCGTCATCGGCTCCCGCGATCGCATCGTGCCCGTCGTCGCCAAGGCGCTGGAGTTCAACCGCGATTCTGGCGGGTCGATGAGCGTCAAGGGCAGCGTCACCGTCGATGGGGTGGACGTCGAACTCAGCGCCGACGCCCTCGGCGACAAGGGACACATGACCGGCTTCGAGGCGTCGGTCACCAATCTGCCGCTCGCGCCCTTCTTCTACCATGGCAAGGTTGGTTCGGAGCCGCCCTTCGGCGTCGTCGCGTCGGCCGGTCTGTCGCTGAAGGCGACGCGGGCCGCCGGCAACGCGAAACCGGATCTGCGCGTCACGGTGCGCACGTCCAAGGGCGAGTTCCACGCAGGCAACCTCATCTCGACCCTCAATGCCTCGCAAATGGACGTCGCCTATGACTTCGAGCGCTCGTCCGTCGAAATCCTGCCGTCGTCGGTCAAGATCGGCCGTTCGATCTTTCCGTTCACCGGGGCGATCATCGACCTCGACAAGATTGCCGGCGCAACGGAGACCGGGTTTGCCATTGATCTCCTGCTCAAGAATGCAAGCTCCGCCCCGGAAGACGTCGCTGACGCGCCGCTGATCTTCGATGCCAAGGCAAATGGCCGCTTCGTGTCGGACAAGCGCCAACTGATCTTCGACCAGCTTGCCGTGTCGACCCCGCTCGGTTCGATGTTTGGCTCGCTTTCCGTCGCCTTCGGCAAGACCTCGCCACAGATCAGCTTCGCTTCTGTCAGCGATCGCATGGAGGCGACCGCCGTCAAGCAATTGTGGCCGTGGTGGCTCGCCAAGGGCGCGCGCCGCTGGGCGATCGCCAACCTCTTCGGCGGCACGGTTACCAATGCCCGCATCGAAGTGTCGGTCGCCGAGGGCCGGATCGCCAACAACGAAGGCGAGCTCAAGCTCGACGAGCAGGAGCTCAATATCAATTTCGACATCGACGACACGCGCATCAACATTACCGGCGAGATACCGCCGCTGCGCGACACCTCAGGCAAGTTCAAGCTGAGCGGCCAGCGGATGACGGCGGAGATCGAGAAGGGGACCGCCTTCTTCCCGTCGGGACGCTCGGTCGCGCTCAACGGCGGCGACTTCATCCTGCCCGACGTCTATACGAAACCACTGATGGCGGAGATGAAGATCGAGGTCGGCGGCAACGCCGATGCGATCGCCGAGCTCGTCAGCTACAAGCCGATCCAGGCGCTGCAAAAGACCCCCCTGCTGCCGGAAGATTTCAGCGGCCCCTTGACGGCTGTCGTGGGCGCCCGTTTCGGCCTGATCTCGGATCAGAAGCCGCCGAAGCCGCTCTATCAGGTACAGATGCAGCTCGATAAGGTCACCGTCCAGAAGGCCATGTTCGGGCGCGCAGTGGAGGATCTCGTCGGCACATTCCGGGTCGATAATCAGCAGGCGGTCCTCGATGCGGATGCCCGCATCGAAGGCGCTAAGGTCAAGGTCGCGCTGACGGAACCGGTCGATTCCGGTTCGACCGTCAAGCGCTCGCGCGAGATTTCGGGCTCGCTGGAGCAGGGTGTCTGGCAGAAACTGATACCGGGTCTTTCTCGGATCGTTTCCGGGCCGATCACGATTGACGTTGCAATCGACGAGGCGAGCCGGCAGACGGCAGAGATCGACCTCACGAAAGCCCAGCTCTCACTTCCCTGGATCGGCTGGAGCAAGGGCGTCGGGATCCCGGCCGAGGCGCAGTTCATGTCCTCGATGGACGGCAAGATCGCAACGATCAGCAATTTCGCGCTTGCCGGCGACGGCTTCGGTGCGCGCGGCAAGCTGCAGATCGACGATGGCGGTCTTCTCTCTGCGGATCTCGACAATGTCCGCTTGGCGCAGGGTGACGACTTCAAGGTCTCCGTCGACCGCAACAGGGGCGGCTACACGGCGTCGCTCTCCGGAGCTGCAGCCGATATCAGGCCGATCCTGGCGCAATTGAAGACCGGAAGCGACCAGAGCCAGGGTGGTGGCGACGACATTGCCATCAAGGCTCAGCTTGGTCGTGTCACCGGCTTCAACGGCGAATCGCTGTCGAACGTCAATCTCGTCTACGGCGAACGCGGACGCCAGATCGAGGACGTCAACCTCTCGGCTGTCACGAGCAGCGGCCAGGCGCTGGTTGCCCGGCTCGCCAAGGCCGGCGCCGACAACACGCTGGAACTGACCACGGGCGATGCCGGCGCGCTGGCCCGGTTTGCCGATATCTACCAGAACATGCGCGGCGGCCTGCTC
The DNA here is from genome assembly GCF_000799055.1 of Ensifer sp. ZNC0028. Classification (NCBI taxonomy): domain Bacteria; kingdom Pseudomonadati; phylum Pseudomonadota; class Alphaproteobacteria; order Hyphomicrobiales; family Rhizobiaceae; genus Ensifer; species Ensifer sp. ZNC0028. The sequence goes on along the minus strand of NZ_JTLA01000035.1, from coordinate 117,346 downwards.
AATCTGAAACTGCGCGATCGCGGCGGCCGTTCGTGGCGCGGCAGCGTCGATATCCGCAAGTTCCAGCTCGTCGGCGAACAGCGCCTGCAATCGATGGTGTCGACGCCAACCGGTGCCGACGGCCGAAGCCTCAACCAGGCCGTGCGCCGCGACATTGACGTGAGTTCGGCCCGCTTCGAACGCGGCTTCGCGCAACTGGCGCTCGACCGTGGCGCGATCCGCGTCGATGGCGGCGTCTTGCGCGGGACCGACGTCGGCGCGACCTTCCAGGGAACGGTGCGCGACAACAACGGCATCATGGACATGACCGGCACCTTCATGCCGGCCTATGGGCTCAACCGCATCTTCGGGGAACTGCCTCTGATCGGCGTGCTGCTCGGCAATGGTCGCGACCGTGGCCTGCTCGGCATCACTTTCAAGCTCAACGGCCCGTTCAACCAGCCGAAGCTGACGATCAACCCCCTGTCGATCATCGCACCGGGTGTCTTCCGCAGCATCTTCGAGTTCCAATGAAAAAGGCCGGCGCGAGGGCCGGCCTTTGTCTCGTTGTGCGTATCCCCGGCGTCAGGCCGGCCGCACGAGAATGTGCTTCTTCTTGCCGAGCGAAAGCTTGACGACATTGTCAGCGGTCACGTCACCGGTGCCGATCACACGGCGCTCATCGCTGACGGCTTCGTCGTTGATCCTGATAGCGCCGCCCTGGACGTGACGACGGGCTTCGCCGTTGGAGCCGGCAAGGCCGGCGCGTACGATCAGGCTCAAAAGGCCGAGGCCGGCTTCAAGCTCGGCGGTCGGGATTTCGACCGAGGGGAGGTTGTCCGCAAGCGCGCCTTCCTCGAAGGTCTTGCGGGCTGTCTCGGCGGCCTGCTCGGCGGCCGGACGGCCGTGCAGCATGGCGGTGATCTCGGTTGCGAGGATCTTCTTGACCTCGTTGATTTCCGAGCCACCAAGCTGCGAAAGGCGGGCGATCTCGGCCATCGGAAGCGTCGTATAGAGCTTGAGGAAGCGCGTGACGTCGGCATCCTCGGTGTTGCGCCAGTACTGCCAGAAATCATAGGCCGACAGCATGTCCGGGTTCAGCCAGATGGCGCCGTTGACCGACTTGCCCATCTTGGCGCCCGACGAAGTCGTCAGAAGCGGCGAGGTCAGCGCGTAAAGCTGCTCGGTGCCCATGCGGTGGCCGAGGTCGATGCCGTTGATGATGTTGCCCCACTGGTCCGAGCCGCCCATCTGCAGGCGGCAGCCGGTGCGCTTGTGCAGCTCGACGAAGTCGTAGGCCTGCAGGATCATGTAGTTGAATTCGAGGAACGACAGCGACTGCTCGCGATCAAGCCGCGTCTTGACGCTGTCGAAGGACAGCATGCGGTTGACCGAGAAGTGACGGCCGACATCGCGCAGGAATTCGAGGTAGTTGATGCCAAGCAGCCAGTCGGCGTTGTTGATCATCAACGCGTCCTTCGGGCCCTCGCCGTAGTTGAGGTAGTTGGAGAACACCGTCTTGATGCTGGCGATGTTGGCGTCGATCGTCGCAGGCGTCATCAACTGGCGCGCCTCGTCCTTGAAGGACGGGTCGCCGACCATGCCGGTGCCGCCGCCCATCAGCGAGATCGGCCGGTGACCAGTCGCCTGCATCCAGTGCAGCATCATGATCTGGATCAGACCGCCGGCATGCAGGCTCGGCGCCGTCGGGTCGAAGCCGATATAGGCCGTCACGGTTTCCTTGCGGAACAGTTCGTCCAGGCCAGTCTCGTCGGAGATCTGGTGGATGAAGCCACGCTCGCTGAGGGTGTGAAGGAAATCGGACTTGAAACCGGACATGATCTGTCTCTCTTGCGGGGGGAGTTTTTGAACGAACGGGCGTTTAGCACTGTTTTTGCGCATAATCACTTCAAAAGTGATTCTGGAAATATTGACCCGCATGACACAGACAAGAACGGCAATCGGCCTGATGAGTGGCACGAGCATGGACGGCATCGATGTCGCCTTGCTGAGGACCGACGGGCAAACCGTCGTCGAACGCGGTCCATCCGCGGGCTTTTCCTATGACGCACGTTTCCGCGACCGGCTGAAGCAGGGACTGGTCGATGCGAAGGCGATCACGCAGCGCGATGAAAGGCCGGGTGCACTTGCCGACCTCGAGCGCGACCTGACGCTGCGGCATGCGGAAGCGGTGAAGACCTTTCTGAAGCAGAACAGCCTGTCGGCGGCGGACATCGACGTGATCGGCTTTCACGGGCAGACGGTGCTGCACCGTCCCGACGAGGCCCTGACGGTGCAGATCGGCGACGGCCCGCTGCTGGCCCGCGAGACGGGCGTCGACGTGATCTACGACATGCGCGCCAACGACATGGAACATGGAGGGCAGGGCGCGCCGCTGATCCCCGCCTACCACGCGGCACTCGCTCGGGGCGCGGCCGGCCTTGCGGCACCGGTTGTCTTCGTCAACATCGGTGGCATTTCGAACCTCACTTTCATCGGCGGGGGCATCGGCGAAGGCGAGACGCTCATTGCCTATGACAGCGGCCCCGGCAACACGCTGATCGACCAATGGGTCGAGGCTCATGCCGGCATTCCCTTTGACCAGGGCGGCATGATCGCCAGCGAGGGCACGGTGCTGCCGGCGCTTGCCGAACGCTATCTCTCCAACCCCTTCTTCACCGCGACCACGCGCCGCTCGCTGGACCGGAACGATTTTGCACCGCCGGTTGGAAGCGACGCTGGCCTCGCCGACGGCGCCCGCACGCTAGCCCATGTCACGGCGGCAGCGATCATCAAGTCGGCCGGGCACCTGCCGCAGCGGCCGGCCACCTATGTCGTCTGCGGCGGCGGCCGGCTCAATCCGGTGATTATGCGCGACCTCGCTTTACTTGCCGAGGAAGAGGCCGCAACGGTCCTTGCGGCGGAAGCCGTGGGCTTCAACGGCGATTCGATGGAGGCCGAAGCCTGGGCGTATCTCGCCGTCCGCTCCTTGCGCGGTTTGCCGCTCACCTATCCGGGAACGACGGGCGTGCGGCAGCCAGTCAGCGGCGGCCGGCGCGCGGCGAAAACTTAAAGTTGATCTCGCGTTTCGCCATGAGTTCGTCACCCGGACGGATTAATCAAATTTTCGCAACAGCGAATTAGGATCTCAGCCGCTGCCACAGGAGGTGGCGAGGAGCGGCTTGGTGCCGCACGAGGGTTTCGGGTTCTTCGATGGGTGGTGCGATTTCTCTGCTGGCCGTGAATTTCATCATCGCGCAGATCTTCACAGCCGCATTTCTCATCATTGCCGCAAAGAGCCGGCAGCGGCGTGCAGCGCTCTGGTGCGCCGCCGGATTTGCCGTCGCCTCGCTTGCAGCCGTCTGCGAAGCCATCGTTCCTTTTTCCTCGACCCCGCGGCTCTTTGCCATCAGTGCCTTTGCCTGCGTACTCGGCGGCTTCTGTCTCCTGCGGTTTGGCCTCGGCCTTTTCTATCAGGTGCCGGTGCGCCTGCCGTTGCTCGGCGCCTTCTTCGTTGCTGGCGTTTGCCTGGACCTGGCGATCTACGACCTGCCCAGAGGCACCTGGCAGCATGCCATCCCGTATCAGGCGCCTTTTGTCGTGATCCAGGCCTGGACGGCATCGGTCGTCCTGCGTTCCGGCCGCCGCACCTTCTTTGACTGGCTGCTGTTCAGCCTGCTGGCGCTCTCGGCCGCCTATTACTTCGTGAAGATCTATGCTGCGGTCGTCGCCGGCTCTGGCGCGACGGCCCAGGACTACGTTTCCAGCCCCTTCGCGCTCATCTCGCAGGCGTTCGGTGCGATGCTCATTGTCGGTGCCGGTCTTGCCATGCTCGGCGTCATGGTCAAGGAGATCGTCGACGACGCGCAAGCGCGCTCGGAAATCGATCTGCTCTCCGGCCTCTACAACCGCCGTGGCTTCATCGAGCGGGTCATGCCGCTGCTGCACGCCCGCGCCACCCAGACACCCGGCACGCTCATCCTTGCCGACCTCGATCGCTTCAAGCTGGTCAACGACACCTACGGCCACCTCACGGGCGACGAAGTCATTCGCCGGTTCGCCCGGGTGCTGATGGACGTCATGCCGAACCGCGCCGTTGCCGGCCGTCTCGGCGGTGAAGAGTTCGCGGTGTATCTGCCCTGCACGGATCTGTCGGAAGCGCGCGTCGTCGCTCATGGCATGCGTGCAGCGATCATGTCCCAGCAGATCGGCGGTCTTCCGGAAGCCGCACGGGTGACGGCAAGCTTCGGCGTCACGGTTGTTGGTACCGGGGAGGCCCTGGAGCCCGTGATACAGCGCGCCGACGAGGCGCTCTACACGGCGAAAGCCAACGGTCGCAACCGCGTCGAATGCGCCGAAGCACCGACCAAGGTAGTCAATCCCAGCGTTCCGCACTGGATCGGGCGATCATAGCCGACTGGCGTCTAGGCGATGCATTTCTCTCGGAGAAACCGGAGGATGTCTTCGGTGAACTGGGCCGGGTTCTGCAGTAGCGAAAAATGGCTGACCTCAGGCTGAATCAACAGGCCGGCACCCGGAATGTTGTCGGCGATGAACAGGGTGTCGTCGCGATTGATCGCTTCCTCATGGTCCCCGTCCACCACCCAGACAGAAATCCGGATTTTCTGAAGGTCGCTGGCGGTAATGTTCGGCTGCGACGTCCACATCGCATTCATCTCGCGGAAGAAGGTCGTAAATCCCCCTGGCGTCGGCGACAGCAGGGCGTATTCTTCGCCCGTTCGCGCGATATAGGCGTTGAAGACTGCGCTCTGGGACAGATCGTGCGTTCCGGACGGATTGCTGTTCGCCCCGAAGGAAAAGACACCGGCGATGAGGTCCGGGTGTCGAATCGCCAGCAGGAGCCCGATAATCGCGCCGTCACTCCAGCCGACAATGGACGCCTTCGGCAAGGTCAGGTGCGCCATCAGTGCCATGACATCGCCTGCCATCAGATCATAGTTCATGCTCCCGCTACCCCGGGAGCTGCGTCCGTGGCCGCGGCTGTCCATCACGATGACCTCATAGGTCTTGGCAAGCTCGGCGACCTGAAGCCCCCAATAGTCGGAATTGCCGAGCCCGCCATGGAGTAGAATGACGGGAGCGCCCGAACCGTAGACCGCATACCAGATCTTGGCGTCCGCGACCTCGACAACACCCTCTTGACCGCCGGCCGGAAGCTGTGGAGTGGCGGGCAGGGTTAGCCACCTCGGCGAGGACGCCGACCCATTCGACACCTGCGACATGGCTCCCCTCCTGTGAACGCCGCTCGGCTCTGCCCCGCCCAACAGCCTAGACTTGCACTATACGCCGATCGCACGGCGCTGAAACTCACCCTCTCGGGTGAGCCCTATCGCGGCCCTCAGGCGCACGAACACTGGGCGCATTTGTCCATAAAAAAGCCGCGCACCCGAAGGGGTACGCGGCGTTTGTGTACTTTTGTCCGGGTCTTTAGCGGATGCGCTTGGCGGCCGGCTCCGGCGTCAGTTCGCCGTTGAGGCGACGGTCGAGGTAGTCCTCGCATTCGCCCATCAGGCCCTCGACCTGGCCATTGAAGAAGTGGTTGGCGCCCGGCACGGTCTTGTGGGTGATGAGAATGCCCTTCTGGGCCTTCAGCTTCTCGACGAGACCGTTGACGTCCTTTTCCGGCGCGACCTTGTCGGAATCGCCGTTGATGATCAGGCCAGAGGACGGGCAGGGTGCCAGGAACGAGAAGTCATAGATGTTCGGCTGCGGCGCGACGGCCATGAAGCCTTCGATTTCCGGGCGGCGCATCAGGAGCTGCATGCCGATCCAGGCGCCGAAGGAATAGCCGGCAACCCAGCAGCTCTTCGAATCCGGATGCAGGCTCTGCACCCAGTCGAGTGCGGATGCAGCGTCCGAAAGCTCGCCGGCGCCATGGTCGAACTCGCCCTGGCTGCGGCCGATGCCTCGGAAATTGAACCGCAGCGTCGTAAAGCCGCGCTTCTGGAACATGTAGAAGAGCTGGTAGACGATCTGGTTGTTCATCGTGCCACCGAACTGCGGGTGCGGGTGCAGGATGATGGCGATCGGCGCGCTCTTCTGCTTCGAAGGCTGATAACGGCCTTCGAGGCGGCCGGCGGGTCCGTTGAAGATGATTTCGGGCATTGGCTCTCCGGGAGTGTTCCTGGTTCGAATCTTGGGTTCAGATCGCGATGAGTCTTGACGAAAGCAGTCAGCTTTTCTAAAACCTAGTTTAGAACCGTTCAAAACTTCTGTGCGGGCATTCCGCCTTGTGCTTCGTCTCATAAGGCAAGCGGCGCGGAAAATTCAAGGAAAATGCATCGCCAGAGGTTGCGGGCTCGTGACCTGTTGATCTAGCGAAGGAAATCATGTCGAGTTCGCGCATCTATATGGACTGGAACGCCACGGCGCCGCTTCTACCGGAAGCGCGCGAGGCTTGCCTGTCGGCGCTCGACCTTCTCGGCAACCCTTCTTCCGTTCACGGCGAGGGCCGCGCATTGCGCACGCTCGTCGAAAATGCCCGTCGCGACGTGGCGTTGTTCTGCGGCGCCAAGCCCGGCAGCGTCATCTTTACCAGCGGCGCTACGGAAGCGGCCAACCTGGTGCTGACGCCCGATTTCCGCATGGGCCGCACGCCGCTGAAGATCGGCCGGCTCTATGCCTCGTCGATCGAACATCCGGCGGTGCGTGAAGGCGGGCGCTTCCCGCGTGAAGCGCTCAGCGAAATCCCGGTGACATCGGATGGCGTCGTCGATCTCCCGGCGTTGCGGGACCTGCTGACGGCGCATGACCGCCAGCTCGGCTTGCCGATGGTTGCCGTCATGCTGGTCAACAACGAAACGGGCATCATCCAGCCGGTCGCCGAGATCGCCGAGATCGTCCGCCCTCATGGCGGCATTCTCGTCGTCGATGCGGTGCAGGCTGCCGGCAGACTGCCGCTTTCCATCGAAGACCTCGGCGCCGACTTCCTGATCGTCTCCTCTCACAAGATCGGTGGCCCGAAGGGCGCCGGCGCTCTGGTGGCGCGCGGCGAGATCATGATGCCCGCGCCGCTGATCCGCGGCGGCGGACAGGAGAAGGGACACCGCTCGGGCACGGAAAATACGGTCTCGATTGCAGGCTTTGCCGCAGCCGCCAGGAAGGCAGGCGAAGGCGTCGGCCAGCGCATGAGCCATGTCGGCGCGTTGCGCGACAAGCTCGAAGCCGACATGCTTGCGGCCGCGGCGGACGTCGTCATTCACGGCCGCGACGTTTCGCGCGTTGGCAACACGACCTTCTTCACGCTTCCTGGCCTCAAGGCCGAAACCGGACAGATCGCCTTCGATCTGGAAGGCGTGGCGTTGTCGGCGGGTTCGGCCTGCTCCTCGGGCAAGGTCGGGCAGAGCCACGTGCTGACGGCGATGGGTTACGATCCGCGCCAGGGCGCACTTCGGATCTCGATCGGCGAGGGCACGACACAGGCTGATATCGACCGTTGCGCCGCGGTCTTTGCAAAGGTAGCAGCAAGACGACGGATGCCCGGGCAAGCGGCCTGAGCGGAACGACCGGACGAAATTGCGGAAAAGCAATTTTCCGCTTGGCAAACAGGGTGAAAAGCGCCTTTTAGCCATTACATAAGCGGTGCGCCAAGTTCGCATCGTGTTGACAAGCTGCCGGACCTTGGATCCGGCAAGATTGGAGAACGACATGCCTGCCGTGCAGGAGACCATTGATCAGGTCCGTCAGATCGACGTGGACCAGTACAAGTACGGTTTCGAGACGACCATCGAAGTCGAAAAGGCCCCCAAGGGCCTTTCCGAAGACATCATCCGTTTCATCTCGGAAAAAAAGAGCGAGCCGGAATGGATGCTCGAGTGGCGCCTTGAGGCCTATCGCCGCTGGCTGACGCTCGAAGAGCCCACCTGGGCGCGCGTCAACTATCCGAAGATCGACTTTAACGAGATCTACTATTACGCCGCTCCCAAGGGCGTAACGGGTCCGAAGTCGCTCGACGAAGTCGACCCGGAGATCCTGAAGGTCTACGAGAAGCTCGGCATTCCGCTCAAGGAACAGGAAATCCTCGCCGGCGTGCAGAAGTCCAAGATCGCCGTCGACGCCGTTTTCGACAGCGTCTCGGTCGTCACCACCTTCAAGGAAGAGCTGAAGAAGGCCGGCGTGATCTTCATGTCGATCTCCGAAGCAATCCGCGAGCATCCGGATCTCGTGAAGAAGTATCTCGGCTCGGTCGTTCCGACGACCGACAACTATTATGCGACGCTGAACTCGGCGGTCTTTACCGACGGCTCCTTCGTCTTCGTGCCGAAGGGCGTTCGTTGCCCGATGGAACTGTCGACCTACTTCCGCATCAACGAGAAGAACACCGGCCAGTTCGAGCGCACGCTGATCATCTGCGAAGACGGCGCTTACGTCTCCTATCTCGAAGGCTGCACGGCGCCTCAGCGGGACGAGAACCAGCTTCACGCTGCCGTTGTCGAGCTCGTTGCGCTCGATGATGCCGAGATCAAGTACTCGACGGTCCAGAACTGGTACCCGGGCGACAAGGAAGGCAAGGGCGGCATCTACAACTTCGTCACCAAGCGTGGCGATTGCCGTGGCAAGAACTCCAAGATCTCCTGGACGCAGGTCGAAACCGGTTCGGCGATCACCTGGAAGTACCCGTCCTGCATCCTGCGTGGCGACGGTTCGCGCGGCGAGTTCTACTCGATCGCCGTTTCCAACGGTCACCAGCAGATCGACAGTGGCACCAAGATGATCCACCTCGGCAAGAACACGTCGAGCCGCATCGTCTCGAAGGGTATTGCCGCAGGCGTTTCCGAAAACACCTATCGCGGCCAGGTTTCGGCTCACCGCAAGGCCGAGAACGCTCGCAACTTCACCCAGTGCGATTCGCTCCTGATCGGCGACAAGTGCGGCGCGCACACCGTGCCTTACATCGAGGCGAAGAACTCGACGGCACAGTTCGAGCATGAAGCCACGACGTCGAAGATTTCCGAGGACCAGCTGTTCTACTGCCTGCAGCGCGGCATCCCGACCGAAGCGGCGATCGCACTGATCGTCAACGGCTTCGTCAAGGAAGTCATCCAGGAACTGCCGATGGAATTTGCCGTCGAAGCGCAGAAGCTGATCGGGATCTCGCTCGAAGGCTCGGTGGGCTAAGGCCCTGAACTGAAAATTGAATGGCGCGCACCAAGAGCTTGCGCGCGAACGAACGTTCGTTTCCCAAGAGGACGATAGAAATGCTTGAAATCAAGAACCTGCACGCCCGCATCGCCGAAGACGGCACCGAGATCATCCGCGGCCTGAACCTGACCGTGAAGGCCGGCGAAGTCGCCGCCATCATGGGCCCGAACGGCTCCGGCAAGTCGACGCTGTCCTACATCCTGTCGGGCCGCGAAGACTACGAAGTCACCGAAGGCGACATCCTCTATAACGGCGAGAGCATTCTCGAGCTGGACGCCGCCGAGCGTGCGGCCAAGGGCATCTTCCTTGCCTTCCAGTACCCGGTCGAAATCCCGGGCGTTGCAACCATGCAGTTCCTGAAGGTGGCGATGAACGAGCAGCGCAAGTATCGCGGCGAAGACGAACTGACGACGCCGGAATTCATGCGCCGCGTCAAGGAAGCGGCTGCCGAGCTGAAGATCGCTCCCGAAATGCTGCGTCGCCCGCTGAACGTCGGCTTCTCCGGCGGTGAAAAGAAGCGCGCCGAAATCCTGCAGATGTCGCTGCTCGAGCCGAAGCTGTGCGTGCTCGACGAGACCGACTCCGGTCTCGACATCGACGCGCTGAAGATCGTTGCTGACGGCGTCAACGCGCTGCGTTCGCCGGACCGCGCCGTCGTCGTCATCACCCACTACCAGCGCCTGCTCGACTACATCGTGCCGGACACGGTGCACGTGCTCTACAAGGGCCAGGTGATCAAGTCGGGTGACAAGACGCTGGCACACGAACTCGAAGCCAACGGCTACGCGGAAATCATCGAGGCCGCGGCCTGACGCCTGTTGAAGGAGTGTTCGAATGAATATGCAACAGGCAATCAAGATGACGGCGGCCGAAACGGCGCTCGTCGATGCCTATACCGCGCAGATCGGTGATCTGCCGGGCGACGGCTCGGTACTTTCGGTTCGCGACACGCTGGTGCACGAACTGCGCACCGCCGGCCTTCCGACCCGCCGCGTCGAATCCTGGCACTATACCGATCTGCGCACGCTGCTGCGCGCGGTGCCGGCTGCGGACCCGACGGCTTTTGCCGATCGCGTCGACGCCCTGGTTCCGGGCTCGACGGTGTTTTCCGTCCGTAATGGCCAGGCAGAGGCCAAGGGCAGCCTTCCCGAGGGCGTGACGGTCCGTTCCTATGTCGACAGTCTGCTCGACGGTTCGGCCGCAGCCGGCCTCGCCGTGCTCGGCTTTGACGACGCGATCGGCCGCATCAACGGCGGTCTCGTTCGCGGCGGTCTCGAAATCGCTGTCGCCGACGATGCCACGCTTGAAAACCCGCTGGAAATCCAGCTGGTCCAGAGCCTCGGCCAGGCGCACACGCGCTTCCCGGTCACTTTCGGCGTCAACGCCAAGGCGACCGTGATCGAGCGGCATCTGTCGACCAAGGACGCCGAGAGCTTCGTTTCCTCAGTCAGCGACGTGACGGTTGGGGAAGGCGCCGACATTATCTGGATCATCCTGCAGCAGCAGGGCGCTGCCGATACCCATCTCGGCCAGATCCGCTTCGACATCGGCAAGAACGCCAAGCTGCATCTCTTCGTGATCAACGCCGGCGGCAAGCTGGTGCGCCAGGAGATCCACGGCAAGACGAGCGGCGAGGGCGCCGACTTCAAGCTGCGCGGCATCAACCTGCTTGGCGGCGAGACCCATACGGACGTGACCTTCACGCTCGGCCACAACGTGCCGCACACGACCTCGACGGAAATCATTCGCAACGTCGTGTTCGACCGCGCCAAGGGCGTGTTCCAGGGCAAGATCCTGGTTGCCAAGGACGCACAGAAGACCGACGCGAAGATGGCGTGCAACACGCTGCTTCTGTCCGACGACGCCGACCTGTCGGCCAAGCCGGAACTGGAAATCTTTGCTGACGACGTGCAGTGCGGCCACGGTGCGACGGTTGCCGATATCGACCACACGCAGCTCTTCTACCTGATGGCGCGCGGCGTTCCGGAAAACAAGGCGCGGGCCATGCTCGTCAATGCCTTCGTTGCCGAGATCGTCGAAGAGCTTGAGGACCACGAAGCGCTGGTCGAGGCACTGGAAGACGTCATCTCGACCTGGCTCGACAAGCACGCCTGACGGGCTCCTTGCGTAATTCCTTAAATCGGCAGCGATTTGAGGGTAAATTATGCAGCGGCTCAACATGTTGCAGCGCGCTTAGCGCGTCTTAAGGGACGCGCGGCGCTCCAGGGCAATTGGATTAAGAGACATGGAACACACTGTACCGGTGCCTGCCTACGACGTCGAAGCGATCCGCAAGGATTTCCCGATCCTGTCGAAAACCGTCTACGGCAAGCCGCTTGTCTATCTCGACAACGGAGCATCGGCACAGAAGCCGCAGGTCGTGATCGATGCGATCTCCCATGCCTATTCCAACGAATACGCCAACGTCCATCGCGGCCTGCATTTCCTGTCGAATGCCGCGACGGAAGCCTATGAGGCGGCGCGCGAAAAGGTGCGCCGTTTCCTCAACGCCCCATCGGTCGACAACGTCATCTTCACCAAGTCCTCGACCGAGGCGATCAACACCGTCGCCTATGGCTACGGCATGCCTGCCCTTGGCGAGGGCGACGAGATCGTGCTCTCCATCATGGAGCACCACTCCAACATCGTTCCCTGGCACTTCATCCGCGAGCGCCAGGGCGCCAAGCTCGTCTGGATCCCGGTGGACGACGACGGCGGGCTGCATGTCGAAGATTTCGTTAAGTGCCTGACCGACAAGACCAAGCTCATCGCCATCACCCATATGTCGAATGCGCTTGGAACCGTCGTTCCGGTCAAGGAAATCTGCCGCATCGCCCGTGAGCGCGGCATTCCGGTGCTCGTCGATGGCAGCCAGGGCGCCGTGCACATGCCGGTCGATGTCCAGGACATCGACTGCGACTGGTACGTGATGACCGGCCACAAACTCTACGGTCCCTCGGGCATCGGCGTGCTCTACGGCAAGACCGATCGCCTGAAGGAAATGCGGCCGTTCCTCGGCGGTGGCGAAATGATCGAAGTGGTCACGGAAGACACCGTCACCTACAACGATCCGCCGCATCGCTTTGAAGCCGGCACACCGCCGATCGTGCAGGCGATCGGTCTTGGCTATGCACTCGACTATATGGAAAAGCTCGGCCGAGCAGCCATACAGGCGCACGAGGCGGACCTGACGGCCTATGCGCGCGAGCGCCTGTCGGCGGTCAACTCGCTCAGGGTCTTCGGCAATACGCCCGACAAGGGCAGCATCTTTGCTTTCGAGCTTGCCGGCATCCATTCGCACGATGTGTCGATGGTGATCGACCGCGCAGGTGTCGCCGTTCGCGCCGGCACGCATTGCGCCCAGCCGCTCTTGAAACGCTTTGGCGTCACCTCCACATGCCGTGCATCCTTCGGCCTTTATAATACCCGGGCCGAAGTCGATGCTCTGGTCGAGGCGCTGGAACACGCTCGCAAGTTTTTCGCTTGAGGAATAATATATAGAAGGTTCAAAGACTTCTCATAAATCTTTGAACCAGAAGAGAAAGTTCAGGAGGCCTGACATGAGCCTTGATGCTACGGAAGAAAAGATCGACGTTCGTGAAGGCATCGTCCATTCGGCGATTCCGGCCGAAGAAATTGCACGCCTCAGCGACGATATCATTGCGGCGCTGAAGACCGTCTACGACCCGGAAATCCCGGCCGACATCTTCGAGCTGGGCCTGATCTACAAGATCGACATCGAAGACGACCGCATGGTCAAGATTGACATGACGCTGACCGCACCCGGTTGCCCGGTAGCGGGCGAGATGCCGGGCTGGGTCGAGAATGCCGTCGGCGCCGTCGAGGGTGTCTCGGGTGTCGAGGTCAAGATGACCTTCGATCCGCCGTGGACGCCGGACCGCATGTCCGAGGAAGCACAGGTCGCCGTCGGCTGGTACTGAGCCCTGCCATATTGATCCGTTAAGGCACGGATACTACATTTGATTCTGTAAGGCGCCGGGCCTTTACCCCGGTGACGACAAGGAGAATGAGCCCATGGGCTTTGCCGTGATGAGCCTGACCGACGCTGCTGCTGGCCGCGTGCGCGCGATCGTCGAGAATTCCGGCGCCGATGCCAAGGGCATTCGCGTCGGCATCAAGAAGGGCGGCTGCGCCGGCATGGAATATGCCGTTGATCTCGTGACCGAACCCAATCCTAAGGACGATCTGATCGAGCATCAGGGCGCCAAGGTCTGGATTGCGCCGGAAGCCGTGCTCTATCTGCTCGGCACGCAGATGGATTTCGAGGTGACAACGCTGCGCTCCGGCTTCACCTTCCACAATCCCAACCAGACATCCGCCTGCGGGTGCGGTGAATCGGTTGAGTTGAAACCGGCCGATCTGGCGGCACTTGCCGCACAGGGCGACGCCGTCGTGCGCGCCAACTAAGTTTTACCATTCCTTCAATTGGATAGGTCGGCCCGGTTTTCGCCGGGCCTTTTTTCTGCTGAGATACACATCTATGGAATAGGGAGAGGGACATGGCGGCGTTGAACGAAGATCTCGTCTTCAAGGCGCTCTACGAAACGTTTCCCGATCCCGTGATTATCATCGACGCCGAGCGGATCATCCGTTCCGCGAACAATGCAGCGCTCCGCCAGTTCGGCTATCCGGCTGCGGAGTTCATCGACAAGTCCGTACGCCTGATCTACGCGACCGACGCGGAGTACTCCAAGCGCCTGCAGAATCGGGCGGCACGCGTGGACGAAACCGCGCCCCGATCCTCGAACTATCTTTATGTCCGGCGCGACGGCTCGACGTTTTCGGGGCATCTGCGCACGACGCCGCTGATCAACGACGCCGGCGAAGAACTGGCGCTCATCGGCATCATCAGAGACATTTCGGACCTGACCGAAGCCGTGAGCGAACGGCAGAAGGCTTCCGAGATGCTGAATGCGGCGCTCGAAGCGATGCCCGAGGGCTTTGCCATCTTCGATCGCGAGGAACGGCTGGTCGTCTATAACCGGGCCTATCAGGCGATCTGCGGGCCTGCCGGTCAGGCACTCAAGCCCGGCATCACCGCCGAGGAAATCCTGCTCTTGGCGCGTCAGGGCGGTCATTACCCCGACGCCTTGCCGGGCACGCGCGAAGGCGACGAGTGGATCGCCTCGCGGCTGCGCGATTTCCGCTATCCGGACGGAAAGCCAAAGATCCATCGTTATGCGGACGACCGCTGGCTGCGGGTGGAAAACATCAAGGCCAAGGACGGCAACACGGTCGTCGCGCGTGTCGATGTCACGGACCTGAAGCGCGCCGAGCTGGCGCTCGAGCGGCAACGACAGGAACTGGAGCACAAGAACGAAGCGCTCGATCAGTTCACCGCCACCGTTTCCCACGACCTCAAGGCACCGCTTCGGCACATCTCGATGTTCTCCGAGATGATCGAAGACGACCTCAAGGCAGGCAATCAGACCGAACTTGCCGAAAATGCCCGACACTTGCGCGACAGCGTCCGGCGCATGAACCGCGTGGTCGACAGCCTGCTCGACTATGCGCAGATCGCGCATCGCATCACCGAATGGACCGAGGTGAAGCTGAACGACGTCGTCTCGGAGACGCTGGCTATCCTTGCCGGTGACGCCAGCGACGCCAACGCTACCTTCGAGGTTGGCCCGCTGCCGGAACTGGAGGGGGATCCCGAGTTGCTGCGCCGCCTGGTCCAGAACCTCGTCGGCAATGCGATCAAGTACCGGCACGCCGACCGCCGCCCGGTCATCCGCATTCACGGCAACAATTTGCACCAGACGGTGGAACTGGTGGTGGAGGACAACGGCATCGGCATCGATCCGCGGTTTGCAACCCGAATCTTCGAAGTGTTCCAGCGGCTGCACAAGGATGAGACGGTCTATGGCGGCACCGGAATCGGCCTGTCGCTCGCCAAACGCATCGCCGAAAGCCATGGCGGTTCGATCTGCCTTGACACGAGCTTCCGAGAAGGCGCACGTTTCATCGTGTTGCTTCCGAGGTGGCTGAGGAAGGCGAAGTAGGGCGGAACAAGGTGACCTCGACGCCAAAGCGATTGCTCTTGGTGGAAGACGACGCGCACGATGCGCGTTTCGTGATGCGCGCCTTTGCCCAGGTCGATAAATCGATCGAACTCGTTCTGGCGACCGATGCGGACGAGGCCTTGGGCCAACTCGCCAGCGGGCACTTCGACTACATGCTGATGGATATCAAGCTGCCCGGCAGCGACGGCATCGAGCTTCTAAGGCGTGTGCGCAAGAGCCGTGCCACTGCGCTGATCCCGATCATCGTGCTGACGTCCTCGATCAATCCGGCCGACGTGCTTCAGTGCTACGGTGCCGGCGCCAATGCCTATGCGGCAAAACCCTCCTCGGTCATCGAGTATCGCCGATTTGCCGAGGCCTTCATCCGCTTCTGGGTCGAAAGCACGATCCTGCCACCGGGCATGAGCGCGCGCCGATAGCTGCGGCCCGCACGCTACGGGTGTGACACGTCTCGATCTCTGGGGGATCAGGCGGAGCGCAGATGCGGCGCATCCATCCGGGCGCAGACGCGCCGGAAAGACAACCGGCGGAACATTGCTGCTCCGCCGGTCGATGTCGTTACTCTGCGGCTTCCGCGTAGCTTTCCAGCGGCGGGCAGGTGCAGACGAGGTTGCGGTCACCGAAGACATTGTCGACGCGATTGACCGGCGACCAGTACTTGTCGACCCGGAAGGCGCCCGGCGGGTAGCAAGCCTGCTCGCGCGAATAGGGACGATCCCATTCGCCCACCAGGTCTTCGACCGTGTGCGGAGCGTTCTTCAGCGGGTTGTTGGTCTTGTCCATGCGGCCTTCTTCGATCGCACGGGCTTCCTCGCGGATGGCAAGCATCGCCTCGCAGAAGCGGTCGATTTCGGCCTTGGTTTCCGATTCGGTCGGCTCGATCATCAGCGTGCCGGCAACCGGCCAGCTCATGGTCGGGGCGTGGAAACCGCAGTCGATCAGGCGCTTGGCGACGTCGTCGACGGTGACGCCGGCGCTTTCGACCAGCGGACGCGTGTCGATGATGCACTCATGCGCCACACGACCCTTGGACGACTTGTAGAGCACCTCATAGGCGCCCTTCAGCCGTGCGGCGATGTAGTTGGCGTTGAGGATCGCCACCTTCGTCGCCTGGGTCAGGCCTTCGCCGCCCATCATCAGGCAGTAGCTCCAGGAGATCGGCAGGATCGAGGCCGAGCCGAAGGGAGCTGCCGAAACCGCACCGTCCTGGCCGTCGGTTTCCGGGTGACCCGGCAGATAGGGAGCCAGATGCGCCTTGACGCCGATCGGGCCCATGCCCGGACCGCCGCCGCCGTGCGGGATGCAGAAGGTCTTGTGCAGGTTGAGGTGGCTGACGTCGGAGCCGATGTCGCCGGGGCGGGCAAGGCCGACCATGGCGTTCATGTTGGCGCCGTCCATGTAGACCTGGCCGCCGTGCTTGTGCACGATCTCGCAGACTTCACGCACGTTCTCCTCGAAGACGCCATGCGTCGAGGGGTAGGTGATCATGCAGCACGAGAGGTTTTCGGCGTACTGCTCGGCTTTCGCACGGAAATCCTCCATGTCGATGTCGCCGTTTTCGCTGACCTTGATGACGACGACCTTCATGCCGGCCATCTGGGCCGAGGCAGGGTTGGTGCCGTGCGCCGAGGTCGGGATCAGGCAGACGTCGCGATGGGCGTTGCCCTGAGCAAGGTGGTAGGCACGGATCGTCAGGAGACCGGCATATTCACCTTGAGCACCGGAGTTCGGCTGCATCGAGATCGCATCATAGCCGGTGACCGCGCAGAGCTTTTCCGACAGGTCCTCGATCATGTGCTGGTAACCAGCCGCCTGATCCTTCGGCACGAACGGATGGATCTCCGCAAATTCCGGCCAGGTGATCGGAAGCATTTCCGCCGTCGCGTTCAGCTTCATCGTGCAGGAGCCGAGCGGGATCATCGCCCGGTCGAGCGCGAGGTCGCGGTCGGACAGCCGGCGGATGTAGCGCGTCATCTCGCTTTCGGCGCGGTTCATGTGGAAGATCGGGTGCGTCAGGTACTCGCTGGTGCGCAGCAGCGCCTCCGGCAGACGGTAACCCGGCTCGAACTCTTCCACCTTGAAGTCGCCACCGAAGGCGCGCCAGACGGCTTCGAGCGTGACCGGGCGCGAGCGCTCGTCGAGGCTGATGCCGATCTTGGTTTCGCCGATCTTGCGCAGGTTCACTTCCTCGGCGACCGCGGTCTTGAGGATGATGCCCTGCAGCTTGCCGACTTCGACGGTGATCGTGTCGAAGAAGACATCCGGCTCGACGGTGTAGCCGAGCTTTTCGAGGCCCATGGCGAGACGAACGGTCTTCTGGTGAACGCTCTGGGCGATCGCCTTGATGCCCTTCGGGCCATGGAAAACGGCGTACATCGAGGCCATGACGGCGAGCAGTACCTGCGCGGTGCAGATGTTCGACGTCGCCTTTTCGCGGCGGATGTGCTGTTCGCGGGTCTGCAGCGACAGGCGATAGGCGCGGTTGCCGCGGGCATCGACCGAAACGCCGACCAGCCGGCCGGGCATCGAACGCTTGTGCGCGTCCTTGACTGCCATGTAGGCCGCATGCGGGCCACCATAGCCGACCGGAACGCCGAAGCGCTGGGTGCAGCCGATGGCGATATCGGCACCCATTTCGCCAGGCGACTTCAAAAGCGCCAGCGCCAGCGGGTCGGCAGCGACCGTCGCGATCGCACCGGTCTGGTGCAGACGCGCGATCAGGCCGGTGAAATCGTTCACCTGGCCGTAGGTGCCCGGATACTGGAAGATCGCTCCGAAGACGTCGACCGGATCGAGATCGGTGAAGGGATTGCCGATGACGATCTGCCAGCCGAGCGGCTCGGCGCGGGTCTTCAGAAGCGCGATCGTCTGCGGGTGGCAGTTTTCGTCGACGAAGAAGGACTTGGCCTTCGACTTCGAAACGCGCTCGGCCATGGCCATGGCTTCAGCGGCTGCTGTGGCTTCATCGAGAAGCGACGCGTTGGCAACGTCGAGGCCGGTCAGGTCGCAGACCATGGTCTGGTAGTTGAGCAGCGCCTCGAGGCGGCCCTGGCTGATTTCCGGCTGGTAGGGCGTGTAGGCCGTGTACCAGGCCGGGTTTTCCAGGATGTTGCGCTGGATAACCGGCGGTGTGATCGTGCCGTAGTAGCCCTGGCCGATCAGCGACACGAGCTTCTGGTTGCGGTTGGCCGTTTCGCGCATCTTGTCGAGCGCCTCGCGCTCGGTCATCGGCGCGCCCCAGGCAAGCGGCGTCTTCTGGCGAATCGACGGCGGCACGGTGTCGTCGATGAGCGCATCGAGCGTCGGATACCCGACCACCTTCAGCATCTCGTCCATTTCGGCCGGCGACGGGCCGATATGACGCCGATTGGCGAAGTCATACGGCTTGTAGTCCGTAAAGGTGAAATCCTTGGGCATGCTCATCAGGCGACGAGCTCCTTGTAGGCCGCTTCGTCGAGAAGGGCGTCGGCTGCGTTCGGATCGGCGAGCTTGAGCTTGAAGAACCAGGCGGCGCCCTGCGGGTCGCTGTTGACCAGCGACGGGTCGTCGACGATCGCCTGGTTGACTTCGACGATTTCGCCGTCAAGTGGACAATAGACGTCGGACGCCGCCTTGACGGACTCGACCGTTGCCGCCGTGTCGCCCTTGGCGAAGGTGGAGCCGGTTTCCGGCAATTCCACGAAGACCAGGTCGCCGAGCTGGCCGGCTGCGTGCTCGGTGATGCCGACCGTTGCAACGCCAGCTTCGACCTTCAGCCACTCGTGTTCGTCGGTGAACTTCAACATTATCGCTCTCTCCTGATCAGCGTTTGTAGGTTTGTTTGACGAAGGGAAGGGCAGCGACCGCCAGGGGCAGGTACTTGCCGCGCACTTCCGCAAAAAGGGTGGTGCCGACGTCCGTGTGGCCGGTTTCGACATAGCCCATGGCCACAGGGCCATCGACGGAGGGGCCGAAACCGCCCGAGGTCACCTGGCCGACCGGTGTCTTGCCCTCGGCATCGGCAAAGAGGTTGGCACCGCCGCGAACGGGCGCGCGCCCCTCGGGCTTCAGACCGACGCGGCGACGCGAGGCGCCGTCAGCGAGCTGTGCGAGGATGCGGTCGGCACCGGGGAAGCCGCCTTCACGGGCACCGCCAGCGCGGCGCGCCTTCTGCATCGCCCATTCGATGGCGCCCTCGACCGGCGTGGTCGTGGTGTCGATGTCGTTGCCATAGAGACAAAGGCCCGCTTCCAGACGCAGCGAATCGCGCGCGCCAAGACCGATCGGCTTGACATCGGGGTGTTCCAGCAGCCGTTGTGTCACATCGACGGCGGAGGCTGCGGGAATGGAAATCTCGAAACCGTCCTCGCCGGTATAGCCCGAGCGCGAAATGATGCAGGTGACGTCGTGAAGGTCCGCTTCGGCGACATCCATGAAGCGCATGCCCGAGACATCGGCCCAGAGTTCGCCGAGAACGGCTTCGGCATGCGGTCCCTGCAGCGCAATCAGCGCACGGTCGTCGAGCATGGTGACGTCGCAGGTGTCGGCAAGGCCGTTTTTCAGATGCTCGAAATCGGCATCCTTGCAGGCGGCGTTGACGACGAGGAACAGGTGATCGCCACGGTTGGCAATCATCAGGTCGTCGAGGATGCCACCTTCGGCATTGGTGAAGATCGCATAGCGCTGCCGACCCTCGCCAAGGCCGAGCACATCGACCGGCACCAGTTTTTCAAGCGCCAGGGCTGCGTCTTCGACCTTTCCGGACTTCGGTCGGACAATGACCTGTCCCATATGCGAGACGTCGAAGAGACCGGCGGCAACACGGGTGTGCTGGTGCTCCTTCATCACGCCGTCGGGGTACTGCACCGGCATGTCGTAGCCGGCAAAGGGCACCATGCGGGCGCCCAGGGAAAGGTGCAGCGCATGCAGCGGCGTCTGTTTCAAATGAGGATTGTTTTCCAAATCCGGCCTCCAGGTCTGGCGCTCGCGCGCCGGCTCACACTTCCGGCGTCAATCGCCGTCGATTCGAGCCCCCTCTGTCCCTTTGCCTGAGATTGTTATCCCTTCGGCGAGCGTTAAAACGCTTCTCTCCAGAGTCCTACCGGCACCTTGCTGGTCCTTTGGCCTGAGAGTTTCCGGGGCGGTTGCTCCTTCGGCACCGGTTTGAGCCGGCTTCTCCCAACAAGATCGTCTCCAGATAACGGCGAAGGCGGGATGTTGGCAAGGGGGCGGTGTCGCGCTGAAACACATTTTTGTCGCACGACCAAAAGACGCAGCCGGGCCGGGTGCGGCAATTCTGCCTTTGCATTCTTCTCCGGTTGAGGATAACCCAAGACAGATACCGGGGATAACCATGACAGGGCGCGACGGAAAATTCGGGATAGCAGTGCGGCTGATCGCCGTCTTTGCGCTCGTTTTCCTGACCTTCGCCCACAAGCCGCTCAGCGCCAAGACACTGAGCCCGGCTGAAATTTCCGCCTATCAGCTGCCTGACGGAACGATCGGCGAAATCTGCTTCGGCATGGATGGCGTCGACCATGAAAGCGGCAAGGGCCAGGCGATGGCCCCGATCTGCGAGGCTTGCCGTCTTTCGGGCTCCATTCTGCTGCCGGCTCCGCCAACCGAGAGCCTTCGCGCCGAAACGGGCGCGTGGCAGGTTTATCCAATCGCCGCTGTAAACGCGGCACCCCATCAGCATCTACGGCTGCTGCCGCCTTCGCGCGGGCCTCCAGCACGCTCGTAATTCTCCTCTCGCATCCCAATACAATTTGCCGCGTTCAAGCGGCTTGGACCACCGGACATCGGGCAAAGCCCGGCGCGTGGTCAGGAGATTACGACATGACAAAGACCAGGATCGCTTCGCTTTCGCTCGGCCTTACCCTTGCCGCAAGCGGCATCGCCCACGCCCACGCCACCTTCGAGAAGGACACGGCGCCGGTGGAGAGCACCTTCAAGGCGGTGCTGCAGGTTCCCCATGGCTGCGACGGCAAGCCGACGACGGAAGTGCAGATCAAGCTGCCGGAAGGCTTCGTCTTCGCCCAGCCGCAGCCGAAGCCCGGCTGGGAGATCGAGATCATCAAGGGCGACTACCAGAAGACCTACGACAATCACGGCAAGAAGGTCACATCCGGCCCGCTGGAGATCCGCTGGAAGGGCGGCAATCTTCCCGACGAATATTACGACACCTTCGTCGTGCGCGGCAAAGTCTCGGGCTTCGACAAGGAGACGGTGCTTGCCTTCCCGACCACGCAGCTTTGCGGCACCGAAGGCAAGGTCGTCTGGGACCAGGTGGCGGCCGAAGGTCAGAACGCACATGACCTGAAAAGCCCGGCACCGACCGTGACTGTGACGATGGCCGATGCCGCCGATCCGCATGCTGGCCATGGCGGGCATATGGCTGCGGCCGGCGGCTCGGCGAAGGTCGGCGATCTCGATATCACCGGCGGCTCGGTGAAGGCCATGCTGCCCGGTGCCAAGGTCGGTGGCGGGTTCCTGACGATCAAGAACGGTGGGGCAGGTGAAGACCGGCTCGTTGCCGTCGAGAGCCCTGCAGCCGCGCGTGTCGAGATCCATGAGATGAAGATGGAAAACGACGTGATGCGGATGCGCAAACTCGACGACGGCGTGGCATTGCCGGCCGGCGAAACGGTCGAGCTCAAGGCCGGCGGCCTGCACCTGATGTTCATGGACGTGAAGACGCCCTTCAAGGAAGGCGAAACGGTCCCCGTCACGCTCGTCTTCGAAAAGGCCGGTAAGGTCGATGCGACATTCCCGGTCGGCTCCGCCAAGGGCGGCGAGGCAGCCGGCGGCCAGAAGCATCATTGACCCGAGAAATCGCGATGCCGCTCAAGCGGCGTCGCTCTCATCCTCCTGGCCGGCGGGTTCATCCTGCCGGCCTTCGTTTTCCTGCTTCTCGGAGCCACCGTCGTCGTCGCGCATGAATTCGAGATAGCGGCGAAGGGCCTCGGCTTCGGAGCGCTCCGGCAGACGGCCGTCGGCCGTGGCCAGCATGAAAGAAAGGGGCAGGGCGCCTTTGGTCTTGGGGATCGAGACCGGCGTCAGCTTGGGCTCTTCGGTGCGACGCGCCGAGAGCAACGTGATCGCTTCGTCGGTCGGACCGTCGCCCCGCACGCGTGCGGACGGCTTCAGCGCTTCCGCCGCATAGGCCGCCGTCGTTGCGGATACAGTGACGATCTGAGTCACGTCTTTCCTGCCTTCCCGTTAGCAATCCATTCTTGTCGCTCAGTTTCACCTGAAGGCGGGTAAAAACTGGTGGTTGCATTTTAGGAAAACTCTAACGATGGTCGCCGCGACCCGTGCGGAGCGAGCCGGAACATTACTAATACTTGCGCGATCGCTAAAGTTAAAACACACTCGTTCTAATAGAAACGGGGAGGCTGTGATGACCGAGCGAAGCATGCTGGAATTCAGGGTGCGGGCCCTTTATCTCGCCCGCAATGTCAACGACCTCGACACGATGATGGCGCAACTCGATCCGGACTTCAGCTTCCGCATCGTCGGAAGCGGCAGGCTCGGCACGATGGCGCTGGCGGTCAACACACCGGAAACGGTGCGCGACAGTTTCACGGCGCTCGTCAACAATTGGGACCTGAGCGAGATGGAGATGGTCGGCTGCTATGCAGACGGCGATACCCTCGTCGTCCACCGCGCCGGCTTTGTTCGCTTCATCCCATCGCAGACCCGCGAGCGAACCGAAATCATCGACAAGTTCACGTTCCGCGACGATCGGATCGTCGACCTGACGGAGTTCGTCGATACCCTGTTTGTCGCCGAAACGATCGGGCTGCTGAACGAGCCGGCCGTCGCCTAGTCCTCTTCGGCGCGCGACAGGATGAGCTTTTGAACCGCCGGCTCCTGGGAGCGAATGGCGTTCATCAACACGGTAAGCCGGCCACGCAGGCTGTGGACCTGGTCGAGGAGCCGCATGGCCACGTCGACGCCGTCGTCATTGACGCCCATGGGGCCCGTCAGATCCTGGATCAGCCGCGCGCGCGCAAGATCGGCATCCTCAAACAGCCAGCCGGCGTCGGCCTCCTGGGGCATCAGCCAGCGCTGTTCGACCCAGATGCGCAAAACCTTGACCTCTATATCCAGATGTTCGCAGAATTCACGGTCGTTCATAGGTCATCCTCCCATGCCCTTGCGCGGATCTTCCGTCTTGCCGGCGGCCCAGCCTTCGACGAAGGCGGAAAGCGCCGGGTCCGGGGCCTGCGGCAGCACGATCTTCAGGCTGACATAGGCGTCGCCATGGCCGCCGCCCGGCTTGTGCAGTCCCTTGCCCTTCAGCCGCAGCGTCTTGCCGCTGTTGGTGTGCGGAGAAATCGACACGTTGACGGCACCATCGATCGTCGGAACCCGGATCTTGCCGCCGAGCACCGCCTCGCTCAGCGATATCGGCACCTCGTAGCGCACGTCGTCACCATCGGTGGCAAAGAGCGGATGCGGGCGGACGCGAATGTCGATTAGTGCGTCGCCGGCCGGTGCGCCGTCGCGACCCGGCTCGCCCTTGCCGCGCAGCCTCAGCGTCTGGCCGTCGCGCGTACCGGGCGGGATGGTCAGGTCAAGCGCCGGTCCGCCGCCGGGCAGGGTGATCTGGGTCTTGGTGCCGTTCGCCGCGTCGAGAAATGCGATCTCCATCGAGAAATGGGTATCGCGACCGCGCTGGCGCTGCTGCTGTCCGCCCGCACGCCGCGAAAAGAAGCTCGAAAAGATATCGTCGGCTTCGGCAAAATCCGAAAAGCCATGCGCACTTTCGTAGCGTGCCCCCGTATCGCCGGATTGGGCATAGTCGCGGTAATAGTGCCGGGGCGGCGTTTCCGCTCCGGTTTCGTCGATCTCTCCGCGATCGTATTTTCCGCGTTTGTCCTCGTCGCCAAGCACGGCATAGGCCGCTGAAACCGCCTTGAAGCGGTCCTCCGCGCCCTTGTCTCCCGGGTTGAGATCCGGGTGCAGCTTCTTGGCAAGCTTGCGATAGGCGCTCTGGATGTCCTTTTGCGTCGCGTCGCGGCTGACACCGAGCGTTTCGTATGGGCTCGTCATGCGATCTCCTTTGGGCGAGCGCGGATCGACCACGTCTGCCGTGCCTTGCCGGCGCATGCGTCTTCAATCGCTCGCCTAAGAGCATAGAGCAGATTTGCGCCCGCGACAGGGGCGAGACGCCGCGCGACTCCACCATTTCGCGAAAGAGGGCGGTCTGCTACAATCGGTCGCGCAAATGAGCGCTTAAGGGGCGGTGCGCCCCCAAGCTTCGGGAGGTCGAAATGTCCGTCCGCCTGCAACTCGCGATCATGGTCGGCCTGATGGTCAACGCCATCCTGTTCGCCATCGGAATCCTCATCGTTCTTTCGGTGCCCGCCCTCACGGCCAACGCCAAATATGCGATCCCGGTCGTGGTCGTCAGCTGTTTCCTCATCACGCCCTTCATCGCCTGGATCATGGCGCCGCGACTTCGCCTGCAATACTGGAGAGAGCGCGAACAGACGAACCGGCAGCATCCGATCTAGCGGCCCATTCATCCATTGTTGACCCTGTCCGGATTGTCGCCCCATGGCGGGCGGCGGTCGATGCAGATTGCATCTTCAACGATCATACATTTTGTTATACCACCATTTTAGTACTTGTTTTCTAACCGGCTCCGCCGCAGATTCTCTCAAGTCTCAAGGACATAGCCGGAACGCAGGCCAGAAGGGGACCGACTTCATGAGAACGATCGTATTGCTGCTCACGCTCGCCACGCTGGCCGCCTGTTCGCAAACCGCCGGTGGCCCGCCGCGCGTCGTCGGCGGCGACGGAGACTACTACCAGGGCATCGTTGCGCCGCGGTAAGTTCGATCGTTCCAATCGATCATTTGGGGTACCGCTCCCCTGAGCGCGCGTCCGTCAGACGGCGCCCTTTAACAAGGGCGCCGCGTTCGGTGACCTCGACTTGGGTCAAGTCCGCTCGTCGGTCCACGTCCAGCTACCATCCTCCCGGCAATCCAGCAGGGCACGGTAGAGGTCGCGCGTATCGCCTTCCTCGCCGTTGTTGATGCATGTGATGGAACGCTCACAGAGAAGCCTCAGCGTGTTGCGGAAGGTCTCGCGTCCAAGCGTAGCCTCGATCCGGTCGAGAAAGACATAGCGCGGCCTGGAAAGAAGCACCTTGGCGACCGCCAGGAGTTGCTGGTCGCCCAGGGACATCTCCCGATCCTGCTCCTTCTCCAGCCCCTCGGCGCCGTCGGCGAGCCCGTCGAGACCGAGGCTGCGCAAGACTTCCAGCACCTGGCGGTCGGAGAACCCGTCGGGATTTTCAGACGGCACCAGATACTGCCGAAGCGTACCCGGCGGCAGATAGGGCCGCTGCGGCAGAAACATCAGGTCGTCCGGGCGCTCGATCCGCCCGGCGCCGGCGGTCGGAATCCCCGCAGTTGCCCGGAAGAGCGCAGCACCCGCAGTGGCATGCGGGCCACAGATCAGCACCGGCGTTCCCATCGGGATCGACAGCGACAGATCTCGAAGAACAGTGTGGCCCGACGGTCCCAGCGTCACATGGTCGAAAACCAGATCTCCGTCCCGTTTGGCCAGTTCGACGCCGGAGACGCTGTGTTTTCGGCTCCGTTCGATCGCCTCGAGCAAGGCGCTCAGCCGCGAAACGACGGCGGCGAAATTCGAGATCGAGTTGAACTGCCGGACGATCAGCGAGAAGGCGCCGACAAGCATGGCAAAGGCCGCGCCGGACTGGGTGATGACCCCGAATTCGATTTCACCGCGCATGAAGGCCGGCGCGATGATCAGATCCGGGATGATCTGGATCATCCAGTTGTAGCCGCTGGTGAAATAGGCGAGGTTCCGGTTGACCGCAGTGATGATGCGAATGTTGCCGACCAAGTCATCGAGACGATGCAGCAGCCGCGTCTTCTGCTGCCCCTCGACGCCGGTCACCATCACCGCTTCGGCGTTTTCGCGCAGATGCATGAGGCTCGACCTGAAGCTCGCCTCCTTGTCGAGCCGCTCATAGTTCAGGCCGATCAGCGGGCGACCCAGCACGATCGTCATGTAAGAGCCGCAGGCGGCATAGATCACGGCAACGGCAAACAGCAGTGGACTGATGGACCAGAGCACGCCCGAGAACGTCACCACCGTCAGCGTGCTGCTGAACAGCATGATGATGTAGGAGAGCGTGGTTACCGTGAAGGCCTGGATGTCCTCGGATATCCGCTGGTCCGGATGGCTCAGCGTGCCTGAGACCTCGAGCCGGTAGTAAGCCTCGTCTTCCAGATAGATGTCGACGGCGCGGCGGGTCAGGAATTCGCGCCAGAGCAAAGCTAGCCGTTCCTCCACGAAGCGCGCAATGACGCCGACGACGGTCAGCACGGCAAAGACGCAGACATAGAAGACGGCTTGCCGGATGAATTCGTTCATCTGGCGCTCGGCGATCGCCGTCATGAAATTGCGACCGACATAGTTGTTGACGACGTTAAGGCCGTTGAGGCCGAAGAGCAGCAGCATGAGCCCGAAGAACATCAACCGGGCGCGGCCGCCAACTTCGGAGGTCAGGAAGATTCGGACAGCCCGTGCAAAGCGAAGTGCGGTTGTTCTGATCGGCACTGGCTGGCTGTCCATCAGAGTACCTTTGTTGCTTTGGCCGTCAGAGCCAGCCGCCGGAAAAGCCCGCCCGCCTCAGGCCCACCACCAACGGCTCACAGCGGCGCATGATGTTCCAGAGCAGGCCGGTCCTGTAGTTCTCGATCATCAGCACCACCGGCCCCTGGTCGATGCCGAAGTGGTAGGGGCTGACCCACCAGCCGGATTCGGTTCCTTCCACCGGAAAGCTTCTGTTGAAGGAGGGCTTGAAGCCGTAGAGCTTGGTCATGCCGAGGTTCATGCGGGCGCAGTTCCAGACCGTCGGGATGACGATCTCCGGCGCGAAGGGCAGGGAGGCGACCACCGCCCAGGGCGACACGGTGCCGTCATCCGGACCAAAGGGTGCGCCGCGGGCGATGTAGTCGAAGAACTCCCGCTCGACGCCGTTCACCATGCCCTTTGTCCAGCCCGGACCATCGCTTGCGGTGAAGCCCCAGCAATGTTCGCCGTAGCCAACGAAATTCAGCGGGTTGCGGATGGCATATTCCTGCTGGACGAAGGTGGCATGGCGACTGTTCTGGAAATAGTCGCTGTTGTGCTCGCGCATGAACTCGTCGCGGATGCCGCGGAAGTCGATCCACATGTGCGAGAGCTGGTGGGTGAAGAGCGGTCCCGAATAGAGCAGTTCGCGCCCGTAAAGGTTCCGCCAGTCGTAGCTTGCGGTGTAGGCGGTGTAGGCTTCCGGTGGCAGTGGATGGGTCGGCGAGCCGAGGCCGAGGATGTAGAGCAGCAACCCTTCGTCGTAACCGCGCCAGCGGTAGGGGATGAAGCCGTTTTCCGGCCGCCAGCCATGGGTCAGCGTCAGCCCGTGGTCGCAGGCCCAGTTCCAGTCGGCCCGTTCATAGAGCGCGTTGGCCAGCCGGCGAACTTCAGCTTCCTCGGCGCTGTCACCGTCGAAATAGGCGGCGACCGTCAATGCGCCGGCAAAGAGGAAGGCGGAATCGATCGTCGACAGCTCGCACTCCCACACCCGCCGACCGGTCTCGATGTCGAGGAAGTGGTAGAAGAAGCCCTTATAGCCGGAAGCGTCGGGTTCCGGCCCTTGCGGGCATTCAAAGAGGAACTGCAGCCGTCGACGCGCGATCTTGGCGGCGAACTTGCGAATGACGATGCCGCGCTCGACCAGCACCGGGATCGTCGCGAGCGCCATGCCGACTGCGGCGATGCTTGCGGGTGCGTCTTCCTGCGTCTTGTCACGAACCAGGCCGTTGTCCGGGTTGGTGCAGTGGAGATAGTAGAGCAGCGTCGTGAACTGCAACCGGGCAAGATCCTGCTCGGTCGGCATCCGGTTCAGTTCGGGATCTGTCGACAGCAATTCCGACATGGCAGCCAGCCGCAATGACGATGAAGGTTCGTGTCACATGCGCGAGACGCTCCTTGCGGAGCGGCTCGCAGGCCCAGACGAGCCGGGCAGGGTGATTGTCAGTCCGGCCCACGCGCAGGCCTAGACGTTATCCCCTTCGGTCGATGTGCCAGCCTTGGCAGGCTGCGCCCCCTTGACGCCCCATTTCCAGCCGCTGATCGAGGGCATGTCGTCGCCATGTTTCTCGATGTATTCGCGGTGCTCGATCAGCTTGGCCTGGATCGCCTGCTTGAAATAGGCCGCCCGCGCGCCGAGATGCGGCAGGCGGTCGATAACGTCGCCGGCCAGATGGAAACGATCGAGCTCGTTCAGCACCACCATGTCGAACGGTGTCGTCGTCGTGCCTTCTTCCTTGTAGCCGCGCACATGCAGGTTGCCGTGGTTGGTGCGGCGGTAGGTGAGGCGATGGATCAGCCAGGGATAGCCGTGGAAGGCAAAGATGATCGGCTTGTCCCTGGTGAAGATGCCGTCGAAGTCGCGGTCCGAAAGGCCGTGCGGATGTTCCTCCGCCGGCTGCAGCTTCATCAGGTTGACGACGTTGACGACCCGGACCTTGACCTCCGGCAGGTGCTCGCGCAGCAGCTGGACGGCAGCAAGGGTTTCCAGCGTCGGAATGTCGCCGCAGCAGGCCATGACCACATCCGGCTCGCTGTTGGCGTCGTTGCTCGCCCAATCCCAGATGCTCACACCCATGCTGCAATGGCGCACGGCCTGCTCCATCGTCAGCCACTGCGGCCCCGGCTGTTTGCCGGCGACGACGACGTTGATGTAGTTGCGACTGCGCAGGCAATGATCGGTGACCGACAGCAGCGTGTTGGCATCCGGCGGCAGGTAGACGCGGACGACCTCCGCCTTCTTGTTGACCACGTGGTCGATGAAGCCCGGATCCTGATGGCTAAACCCGTTGTGGTCCTGCCGCCAGACATGGGAACTCAGGAAGTAGTTGAGCGACGCGACCGGCCGGCGCCAGGGGATCTCGTTGCAGACCTTCAGCCATTTGGCGTGCTGGTTGAACATGGAGTCGATGATGTGGATGAAGGCTTCGTAGCAGGAGAAGAAGCCGTGGCGGCCGGTCAGCAGGTAGCCTTCGAGCCAGCCCTGGCATTGATGCTCGCTCAAGACCTCCATGATCCGCCCGTCGGGTGAGAGGTGATCGTCCTCCGGATAAATTTCGGCCATGTAGCAGCGGTCGGTAACCTCAAGCACATCCTGCCAGCGGTTGGAGTTGTTTTCGTCCGGGCTGAACAGACGGAAGTTCTTCGCATCCATGTTGTTCTTCATCACGTCGCGCAGGAACTTGCCCATCACGCGCGCCGCTTCCACGGTCGTGGCGCCTGGGCTCGGGACGTCGACGGCATAGTCCCGGAATGCGGGCATCTTCAGGTCGCGCAAGAGCAGGCCGCCGTTTGCATGCGGGTTGTCGCTCATGCGGCGATGTCCCGATGGCGCGAGCGCCGCAATCTCCGGCTTCAGCCGGCCCTCCTCGCTGAAGAGCTCTTCCGGACGGTAGCTCTTCATCCATTGTTCGAGGACGCGGATGTGCTCGGGCTTGTCCATCTCCCCCATCGGCACCTGGTGCGAGCGCCAGTAGTCCTCGCATTTCTTGCCGTCGATTTCCGGCGGGCAGGTCCAGCCCTTGGGCGTGCGGAAGATGATCATCGGCCAGGCCGGGCGCTTCAGATTGCCCCTGATGCGGGCATCGTCCCAGATCTGCCGGATTTCGGCCATCGCCGTATCGAGCACGTCCGCCAGTTGCTGGTGAACCTTTGCCGGATCATGTCCTTCGACGAAATAGGGTTTGTAGCCCATGCCCTCGAAGAACTTTTTCAGTTCGTCGTGCGGGATGCGGGCGAGGAAGCAGGGATTGGCGATCTTGTAGCCGTTCAGATGCAGGATCGGCAGCACGCAGCCGTCGCGGGCAGGGTTGAGGAACTTGTTGCTCTGCCAGCCGGTCGCAAGCGGCCCGGTCTCCGCCTCGCCATCGCCGACGATGCAGGCGACGACGAGGTTGGGATTGTCGAAGGCGGCGCCATAGGCGTGGCTGAGTGCATAGCCGAGTTCGCCACCTTCATGGATGCTGCCAGGCGTTTCCGGCGCCACATGGCTCGGGATGCCGCCGGGAAAGCTGAACTGCTTGAACAGCCGCTGCATGCCTTCGGCGTCTTCGGCGATATTCGGATAAAACTCCGTGTAGGTCCCTTCCAGGTAGGCATGTGCCACCAGAGACGGCCCGCCATGGCCGGGGCCGATGATGTAGATCATGTCGAGGTCGTCGCGCTTGATCACCCTGTTGAGGTGAACATAGAGCATGTTGAGGCCCGGCGACGTGCCCCAATGGCCGAGCAGACGCGGCTTGATGTGCTCGCGCTTCAGCGGTTCGCGCAGAAGCGGATTGTCGAGCAGGTAGATCTGGCCGACCGATAGGTAGTTCGAAGCGCGCCAATAGGCGTCCATCAGGCGGAGTTCGTCTGATGACAACGGTGCTGCTGATTTTCCGGATGCCGTCTCTTTCATCGATGCTGTTTCAGGCGAAACCATCTGAGCCTCCCGGTCAAAAGGACATATGCTGAAATTCCCTCCGGCTTGCCGTCGCGCAAGCCATCGCAGTCTCTTAAATTCGCTACGGTCGTTGCTGTTTTTCTGCGGCGGGCAGGTGGTGGAACGCTTGAAGTTTAAACGACAGCAGCAGGAACACGCTTGCAGCGACGCGAACTCAGGCCGCGGCGGTCTCGACGCACATGTTATTGCGGATAGGGTTCGGCGTAGTGTTCGACCACGCCGCGCACACCACGCACGTTCTCAGCCAGAATGCGCGCCGCCTTGCGGCAATCGGCAGTCTCCACATTGCCCCAGAGGTGCACGATGCCGTCGGTGACGGCGACCTTGATATCCAGGCCCTCAAGGCCGGTGTTTTCGCCGATGCGCACCAGGATGCTGCGCCGGATGGCTTCATCGCCCGCCGCCGTCTCGTCCTGCTTTGCCGACAAGACAGCCTGCAGCAGGTCGGCGCGGCTGACGATACCGACGACAAGGCCGTTCCGCAGAACCGGTATGCGCTTGATCCCGCGCTCCTGCATCACCGCCGCGACCCGCGCGACGGAGGCGTCCTCGTCGATGGTCACGGGATTGGCCGTCATGGCGTCACCGACCCTCCAGGAGGACCGGCGCACATAGGCGCTCGCCCGCTCGTCCGCGGCCCCGCTCGGGTCGGCGACCGGAATGCCGCCGCCAAGCTCGCTCCGGCGAATGAGATCGCCTTCGCTGATGACGCCCACCAGGGCTCCATCACCGTCGACCACGGGGAGGCCGCTTACATGATTGTCGAGCATGATCCGGGCTGCCTGCCTGACGCTGTTGTCAGGGGACAGCTTGACGACCGACGTCGTCATTACATCTTTAACGCGCATGTCGATCCCGCTCCCCAAAGGACTTGGCACCGTCATTACGCTGCGTAAGTTAGTCCCATCTCGTCGGTTCGACAACTAGTGGGTGGCAGAAAAGAGAGTGGCGGACAGGGTGGGATTCGAACCCACGGTACGGTTTCCCGTACGCTGGTTTTCAAGACCAGAGCCTTAAACCACTCGGCCACCTGTCCTTGCCTGAAGCAACGCGCGACGGCGCGCTGGGCACGGCGTTATTGCGCGAAGCCTTGGCGCTTTGCAAGAATTAACATGCATCGCTGAAAGATTTTCTCGAGCGCTTCGAAGAGCAGGCGCGGGCAGGGATCGCGTTAACCAGCCATAAACCATAACAAGCGAAATGCGGCGCCCGCCTGTGGATGAGTTCGCATTTTCGCCTTGATGATGTCATGAATACACACCTGTTCCGTTTCGGGACGCCGAGATTTCCGCTGGGGGTAAGCGGAAGGTTTCGAGTACGGCTTTATCGATCGATGTTGTGGGACAGATGACCTCCAGTAAAAATGCGGCATTTCTGGTCAAGGGATTGCGCCTTGCGGCTATTCCGGCGCTGTGCGTAGCGCTTACCGCCTGCGGCTCCACGTCGAACGTCAAGAAGACTGCGCGGAGCAAGGAGTACTTTCCTGAATCCGTCTATGGCGTGAAGGCGAGCCCCCGCGTTGCCACCGGCAACAACATCCCGAAGGGCGGCGGACGCTTTCAGGTTGGCAAGGCCTATCAGGTCAAAGGCAAGTGGTACCAGCCCAAGGAAGACTTCGGCTATAACAAAACGGGTATGGCATCCTGGTACGGCTCTGCCTTCCACGGGCGCCTGACCGCCAACGGCGAAGTCTACGACAAGGCGCATCTGTCGGCCGCCCATCCGACCTTTCCGCTGCCGAGCTACGCCCGCGTCACCAACATGGAAAACGGCACCTCGGTCATCGTCCGCGTCAACGATCGCGGCCCCTACGAATACGGCCGCATCATCGACGTTTCCTCGAAAACCGCAGACCTGCTCGACATCAAGCGCAAGGGCAGCGCGCAGGTGAAGGTGCAATATGTCGGCCGTGCGCCGCTCGAAGGCAACGACATGCCTTACCTGATGGCGTCCTATGTCGAGAAGGGCCAGCGCGGCCCGAGTGTTATGCCGGAAGGGCAGATCGCGACCGGCGTGATGGTCGCCTCGAACGAACCGTTCCGCAAGCAAAGCCTCGGCACCATCACCGTTCCGGCCAAGGCGTCGCTCGACGTCAGCGAGCCGGTGACGGCAATGGCCGCACCCGTGCCGCAATTTGCCCAGCAGCCGGCGTCGTTCAACGAATTCGTCATGCTGCCGGAAATCGGCCCGATCCCGCGGGAGCGGCCGGAATACACTCCGATGCCCAACGGCAACATGGCCTATGCGGCGGCCTATTACGAAGTTCGCGTCAGCGACGCCGAATCGCCCTTCGAAGCGATCATGGTCGACAAGAAGCAGCTGACGCCGCAAGTCATCGTCGACTACGCCAAGCGCCAGAAAACCAACGGTTCGGCCCGTTAACAGTTCTCGGCGTTGTGCCAAAATGACCACGCTGCTATGCCCGAGGGGAAACCGGAGTTTCCCATGCGCATGAAGATGCTTTCGGCCGCATTCCTGGGCCTTGCGTTGTTTGCCGGCGCCGCATTCGCGCAAACGCCGGCACCCGCCTTCGACACCAAGGCAAAACAGATCCTGCTGGTCGATGCCGAAACCGGCACGGTGCTTTTCTCGCGTGCCGAAAACGACCCAATCCCGCCCGCTTCGCTTGCCAAGCTGATGACCATGGAGGTGGTCGCCGAGGCGCTCGGCAAGGGCGAAATCTCGCCCGAAACCCTCTACGACGTATCGGAGCATGCCTGGCGGACCGGCGGCGCACCGGCCGGCACTTCGACGATGTTTGCCGCGCTGAAATCGCGCATCCGGGTCGCCGATCTCCTGCAGGGCGTCGCAGTTCAGCTTGCCAACGATGCCTGCATCATTCTCGCCGAGGGTATGACCGGCAGCGAAGGTGCGTTCGCCGAACGCATGACGGCGCGCGCACGCGAACTCGGTATGCCGGTTGCGACCTTCCGCAACGCGACCGGGCTGCCCGATCCCGGCAACAAGATCACGATGAGCGAACTGGTGACGCTCGTCCGCCATCTGCATGAGGCGCATCCCGATCTCTACCGGCTTTATGCGCAGCCGGAATTCGAATGGAACAAGATCCTCCAGCGCAACAAGAACCCGCTGATCTCGGCCAATATCGGCGTGGACGGCCTGGCGACGGGCTTTGCCGAAGGTTTCGGCTTTTCGCTGGCCGCATCGCTGCAGCGCGGCGACCGCCGCGTCTATCTCGCGATGGGCGGCCTTGAGACAGACAAGGAGCGCATCGAGGAGAGCCGCAAGGTGCTTGATTGGGCGATGACCGCCTTCGAGAAGAAGCGGATCTTCACCGATGGCGAAGCGATCGGCGAGGCGGCCGTCTATGGCGGCGATGCATCTCACGTCGCGCTGGTGGCCGGCGGCCCGGTCGACGTGCTGCTGCCGGTCAACAATCCCGAGCGGCTGACGGCGCGTATCGTCTATAAGTGGCCCTTGCGGGCGCCGGTATCGGCCGGCACGGAAGTCGGCGTCGTCAAACTGTGGAACGGCGAGAAGCTTTTGCGCGAAGTCCCGGTCAAGACGGCCGGCGCGGTGGGGCAGGGAACCCTGACGAGCCGCGCGGTCGACGCCCTGCAGGAACTGCTTTTCTTCTGGCTTTAGGCCGTGGGCGCAATGCCGGCGCAGCAATGCGTCTGCCAAATCGTCACCTGACGGTTTCGCCCGGAGAACCAATCGGCTAAACAGGGCCAAATCGCATGCCGATACGGGAAAGCATGGTGTCGCTGAAAAAAGGTCTGTTCGTTACATTCGAAGGTGGGGAAGGTGCCGGCAAGTCGACGCAGCTCCGCCTTCTGGCCGAATCCCTGCGCGCGCGCGGCTACGAGGTGCTGACGACGCGGGAGCCCGGGGGCTCTCCCGGCGCCGAGGCTGTGCGTCACGTGCTGCTTTCGGGGGCTGCGGAAGCCTTCGGGGTCAGGATGGAAGCGATTCTTTTTGCCGCAGCCCGCAGCGACCATGTCGAAGAGGTCATCCGGCCGGCGCTCGACAAGGGCACGATCGTGCTTTGCGACCGCTTCATGGATTCCTCGCGTGTCTATCAGGGAATTACCGGCAATCTCGAACAAAGCTTCGTCGAGAGCCTCGAGCGCGTGGCGATCAACGGTGTCGTGCCGGACCGCACGGTGATCTTCGACCTGCCCGCCAGTGTGGGCCTCGAGCGGGCGCAACGCCGCGCCGGCGACGACAATCCAGATCGTTTCGAAAAGGAACAGCTGGAGACCCACGAGAAGCGGCGCGACGCCTTTCTCGACATTGCCAGCCGCGATTCCGAGCGGTGCCGGGTGGTGGACGCGACGCAGCCGGTCGAGGCGATCGCCGCCGAGGTGCTTTCGCTTGTCGAAGCGCTTCTGCCGCACGGCGACGGCACGGATACGTCCGCCGAGGAAGTCGTGTCATGAGCGAAAGAGCCGGCGTCCTTGATGGCGCGATAGCGCCCACGGAGAACAATCGCCTGTTCGGCCATGAGCAGGCGGAAGCCTTCCTGGCGCAGAGCTATCGCTCCGGCAAAGGGCACCACGCAATCCTGATCGAAGGGCCGGAAGGGATCGGCAAGGCGACGCTTGCCTTCCGCTTTGCCTACCATATCCTGAAACACCCCGAGCCGGCCGATGCGCCCGAAGCACTTGCCGACCCGGACCCGAGCTCGGCGATCGGCAGGCAGCTCGCCTCCGGCGCCTCGCACAATCTCCTGCACCTGGCCCGCCCGATCGATGAAAAGACGGGCAGGGCCAAGGGGGCAATCACCGTCGACGAGGTTCGGCGCGCCGGCAAGTTCTTCAGCCAGACCTCCGGCACGGGCAATTGGCGCATCGTCATCATCGATCCGGCCGACGATCTCAATCGCAATGCGGCCAACGCCATCCTGAAGATCCTTGAGGAACCGCCGCGCCGCTCGCTGTTTCTGGTGCTGACGCATGCACCCGGGAAACTGCTGCCGACGATCCGCTCGCGCTGCCTGCCGCTGCGGTTGAAGCCGCTCGAAGCAGCACCGCTCGGCCAGGCATTGGCGCATCTCGGTTTCGATCTTGAGGGCGAGAATGCCGGGCGCATTATCGCTGCCGCCAGCGGCAGCGTCGCCGAGGCGCTGAAGCTGATTAATTATGGCGGCCTGGAAATCGCCGCGACCTTCGAGGGCATCCTTGCGGGGCAGGGACCGGCTGTCCGGAAAGACATGCACAAGCTCGCCGATGCCCTCGCCGGCAAGGACAGCGAAACGATCTTCGATTTCTTCCAGGCCCTTGCCAGCGACCGCATCATGCGCGAGGCGCGCGACGCGGCCGTTTCCGGCGACATCATGCGCGCCGAGCGCTTCGCCCGGCTGTCAGCCACCGTGACCGAGCGACTGACGGTCAGCGACGCCTATAATCTCGACCGGAAGCAGACCATCCTGTCGTTGCTCGACGATATGAAAGCGGCGCTATAGCGCCGGCTGAAAACGCCATTTGCGCGCGATCGCCGCGTGAAGGTCGAGCTTGTGGTGCTGCGCGAAGAGCAGGACGTGCCCGAGAAGGTCGGCGGTCTCGTCGGCCATCTGTGTCCGGAGATCGTCCGGCGACTTCCCCTGGGACCGGCCGCGGCCGCTGAGCTTGTTCCACGCCTGGGTCAGTTCACCCATTTCCTCCTGCATCTTCAAGATGAACCAGTCGGGATCGCGCTCGATCCCGTGCGCGGCGGCATAGCCGGCCGACGCGGTTTCAAATTGGCTGCCAAGTTGATCCAGCACGACTCATCTCCTCCTAAATTGTTTCCGTTTTGTTCTACTTCCTGCACGCGAAGCGCGCAAGGAGAGGGCGCTGTCGGCGCTTGTTCCGGCCGGGCTTTTCATGGATCGCATGTTTCTTCCTTCAAGCGTATGCGCTAAGAGCGTGCGTAGCTTAATCCGAGATAGATCGAATCCGCCTATGAGAGACACGTCCCCCTTCTACATCACGACAGCGATTTCCTACCCGAACGGCAAGCCGCATATCGGCCATGCCTATGAACTGATCGCGACGGATGCCATGGCGCGCTACCAGCGCCTCGACGGACGTGAGGTTTTCTTCCTGACCGGCACGGACGAGCATGGGCAGAAGATGCAGCAGACGGCCCGCAAGGAAGGCGTGACGCCGCAGGAGCTTGCCGACCGTAACTCGGCGGAATTCCAGAAGATGGCGGTCGCCCTGAACGCATCCAACGACGATTTCATCCGCACGACCGAGGAGCGACACCACAAGGCGTCGCAGGACATCTGGATCCGCATGGGCGAGGCGGGCGACCTCTATAAGGACTCCTACGCGGGCTGGTACTCGGTTCGCGACGAAGCCTACTACCAGGAAAACGAGACCGAGCTGCGCGCCGACGGCGTGCGCTACGGGCCGCAGGGAACGCCGGTCGAGTGGGTCGAAGAGCAGAGCTACTTCTTCAAGCTGTCGGAATACCAGGACAAGCTGCTGAAGCATTACGAAGAGAACCCGGACTTCATCGGTCCGGCAGAGCGCCGCAACGAAGTGATCTCCTTCGTGAAATCCGGCCTCAAGGACCTCTCGGTTTCGCGCACCACCTTCGACTGGGGCATCAAGGTCCCGAACGATCCGGCGCATGTCATGTATGTCTGGGTCGATGCGCTGACGAACTACATCACCGCGACCGGCTATCTCGACGATCCGCAGGGCCCGCGCGCCAAGTTCTGGCCGGCGAATATCCATGTGATCGGCAAAGACATCATCCGCTTCCACGCGGTCTATTGGCCGGCGTTCCTGATGTCGGCTGGCCTGCCGCTGCCCAAGCGCGTCTTCGCGCATGGCTTCCTGCTCAACAAGGGCGAGAAGATGTCGAAGTCGCTCGGCAACGTCGTCGATCCTTTCAACCTCGTCGAGCATTTCGGCCTCGACCAGATCCGCTACTTTTTCTTGCGCGAAGTCTCCTTCGGCCAGGACGGCAGCTATAGCGAGGAGGGGATCGCAACTCGCATCAACTCCGACCTCGCCAACGGTATCGGCAACCTGGCGAGCCGCTCGCTGTCGATGATCGTCAAGAACTGCGACGGCCAGGTGCCGGTTTGCGGCCCCTTGACCGACGAGGACAAGGCGATGCTGGCCGCTGCCGACGCACTGCACGAAGTCACCCGCGACGAAATGGGCAAGCAGATGATCCACCGGGCGCTGGCGGCGATCATTGCCGTCGTTTCCGAGACGGACCGCTACTTCGCCGGCCAGGAGCCTTGGGCGCTGAAGAAGACCGATCCGGCCCGCATGGGCACCGTGCTTTACGTGACGGCCGAAGTCGTGCGCCAGATTGCCATCCTGCTGCAGCCGTTCATGCCGGAATCCTCGGCCAAGCTGCTTGATCTGGTGGCTGCCCCTGCCGACAAGCGTGACTTTGCGGCACTCGGTGAGGCGGGACGCCTCGTCTCGGGCACGCCGCTCGAGGCGCCGAAGCCGGTCTTCCCGCGCTACGTGGCACCGGAAGCGCAGTAAGGCATTTTGAGCATGCTGATCGATACCCATTGCCATCTGGACTTCCCCGACTTCGAAGCGGAGCGTGATGCCATCGTCGCGCGGGCGCACGAAGCCGGTGTCGAGCAGATGATCACGATCTCGACCCGCGTAAAGCGGTTCGAGACGATCCTCGCGATCGCCGAAAGCTATCCGAACGTCTTCTGTTCCGTCGGTACCCATCCGCACAATGCGGACGAGGAACTGGATATCACAACCGAGGAGCTCGTCAGGCTTTCGGCCCATCCGAAGGTGGTGGCGATCGGCGAGGCGGGTCTCGACTATTTCTATGACAACGCACCGCGTGAGGCCCAGATCGAAGGCCTGCGCCGTCACATAGCGGCCGCCCGCGAGACCGGGCTGCCGCTCGTCATTCACAGCCGCTCGGCCGATGACGACATGGCGGCGATCCTGACCGAGGAGACCGGGAAGGGGGCCTTCCCTTTCCTTCTGCACTGCTTCTCTTCCGGTCCGGAGCTTGCCCGCATCGGCGTGGAACTCGGCGGTTACGTGTCGTTCTCGGGCATTCTGACCTTCCCGAAATCCGAAGAGCTGCGCGAGATCGCCAAGACCGTGCCGCATGACCGGATGATCGTCGAGACTGACGCGCCGTATCTCGCGCCCAAGCCGTTCCGCGGCAAGCGCAACGAACCGGCTTACGTCGCCCATACGGCCGCCGTGCTTGCTGAGACGATCGGCGTGACCACCGAGGAGATTGCAAGGATCACCACGGAGAATGCTTTCCGCGTCTTCTCCAAGATGCCGAGGCTCTGACGTGGCGTTCCGGCGCGCCTTCACCATTCTCGGCTGCGGCTCGTCACCAGGCGTGCCGCGTATCACCGGTGACTGGGGCGCCTGCAATCCTGAAAACCCGAAAAACCGGCGCATGCGCGCGGCCTTGCTGGTCGAGCAGATCGCGCCCGACGGTGGCAGGACGAGCGTCGTCATCGACACCGGACCGGATTTTCGCGCGCAGATGGTCGCAACGAATGTGCGCCACATCGATGCGGTGATCTATACCCATGCCCATGCCGACCATCTGCATGGGATCGACGACCTGCGCGGCTACGTCATCGAAAACCGGAGGCGGGTGCCGATCTGGGCCGATGCCTATACGATGGGCCGCATTCGCGAAGGGTTTGGCTATTGCCTGGAATCGCCGCCAGGCAGCGGCTATCCGCCAATCGTCGAGCCGCACATCATTCCCGATGACCTGTCGCCGGTGGTGATATCGGGCGCCGGCGGGCCGATCGCGTTCCGGCCGCTGATGCAGTTTCACGGCAACATCCACTCACTCGGCTTCCGCATCGGGGACTTTGCCTATTGCAGCGACGTCAGCGATTTTCCCGCAGAAACCGTCGCCAAGCTCGGTGGCCTTGATCTGCTGGTGATCGACACGCTGCAATACAAGTTCCACCCGAGCCATCTGTCGCTGGTGCAATCGCTCGGCTGGATCGAGCGCCTCAAACCGAAGCGGGCGGTGCTGACGCACATGCACGTGCCGCTCGACTACGACACGGTGCAAGGCGAGACGCCTGATCATATCGAGCCGGCATACGACCTGATGCGGCTCGAATTCGATGTCGACGAT
This sequence comes from Ensifer sp. ZNC0028, assembly GCF_000799055.1. Lineage (NCBI taxonomy): Bacteria > Pseudomonadati > Pseudomonadota > Alphaproteobacteria > Hyphomicrobiales > Rhizobiaceae > Ensifer > Ensifer sp. ZNC0028. The sequence goes on along the minus strand of NZ_JTLA01000035.1, from coordinate 77,545 downwards.
CCTGCGTTCAGCGCCTAATTCAGATTAGAATAAACATCTAATATACTGATTTATTTCGAGAAATATGGTGTCAGGTTGGCGCGAATGCGATCCAGAACCGTCGCACCCGACAGATCCGGAACAAAGCGCTGGCCGGTGATCTTCTCGAAGGCTTCGATATAGACCGCCGAGGTCTGCTCGATGAGATCGACAGGGATTTCCGGGATCGCATCCTTGTAGGGATCGCAGCGCGCGGTGACCCAGGCGCGCACGAAATCCTTGTCAAAACTCCTGGGACGTTCGCCGCGCTCGAAGCTTTCCTGGTAGCTGTCGGCGATCCAGTAGCGGCTGCTGTCCGGCGTATGGATCTCGTCGGCGAGAATGATCGTGCCGTTTTCGTCGGTTCCGAACTCGTACTTGGTATCGACGAGGATCAGGCCGCGCTCGGCGGCGCGCTCTTGGCCGCGAGCGAATAGAGCCAGCGCATAGGCCCAGACCGTGTCGAGTTGCTCCTTCGTCAGCAGTCCTTGCTCGAGGATCGCCTCAGTCGAAAGCGGCTCGTCATGGCCGCCGTCGAACGCCTTGCTGGTGGGCGTGATGATCGCCTGCGGAAGCTTCTCGTTGTCGCGCATGCCGTCCGGCAAGGTGATGCCGTACATCTCGCGCTCGCCGTTGCGGTACTTGGTCAGGATCGAGGTGCTGGTGGTTCCGGCGAGATAGCCGCGCACCACGACCTCGACCGGCAGAATGTCGAGCCGCTTGCCGATGACGACATTCGGGTCCGGATAGCTGACCACATGGTTCGGGCAGATGTCGGCCGTTTCCTCAAACCAGTAGCGCGCCGTCTGGGTCAGCACATGACCCTTGTTCGGGATCGACGTCAGAATGACGTCGAAGGCGCTAAGGCGGTCCGTCGCGATGATGATACGGTTGCCATCGGGCAGGTCGTAGTTTTCGCGAACTTTGCCTTTGTAGCGGTTTGGCAGTTCCGGAATGAAAGCATCTGAAAGAACGCGCAATTCGCTCATCGCATCTGGCCTTGAAAATGAGGTGTTCGGTTCGGGAACGCTAAGCAGGCTCGAAAGGCTGGGTCAAGCTCGCCAAGGCAACGTTCCGCCGCAATCCATGCTTTCCGGTACATACGTTAGTTCCATAATCTATCTTATGTGATCTTTGTATGTAGCCGCAAAGTTAAAGTGTCCTGATCCTGCAAAGTTGAAATATAGCTCCCCCGGGTTTTGGATGAGATGGCTCTAACGGTTGGCCCCGCATGGGGAGTTCGTTCCGTATCGCGCGTGGAACTGCAACATCTTCTGGACACTGTTTATCTCTGTCCTCGCGACTTTGCCTTTCTCGAAGGAAAGAAGCGCGGCTGGTTTTCCCGTGCAGTTTCTACGGACCGCTTTCATCACAGGACCATCGATGAAAACATAATGGTTCAGATCGACACAGTTGGCGGATGCCGAAACTATGAAGTTGCCTTCGCTGTCGCAGCTTTCCGTGTAACGATAATTTTTGGCGGTCGCTTTCAGGCGATCCAAAGCTGCCGCCTCGCTGAAAGTATCCCAGAAAACGTAACCGCCAACGGCCATGAACACGAAGAGCGTGCTTAGCCTTAGAAGGCCTCGAGCGACCGTCGGCGATTCTTCGTCCTCGTGCATTCCTGCTCCCAGCGCTTGCCCAAAGCGCGCCCTCGTCACTTGCGTCACGTCCCTGTCTCTCAGGCCGCCTCCAAAGCGGCACGCTCTGCCATGTAGGCCGATGGGTCGGGTTTGTCTTTCATCATCGTCTTTCGCCAGGCTTCCTGCTCGGCGTTGATCAGCGCCAATTCCCAAACACAAGCAATGACCGGTCTCTGTGCCGCATCCATCGGCTCAGAAGCCGAATAGAGCTTGCGATAATTGTGCTGACACAGCACCGAGCCCAGTATCCACCAGTGCGCGGAGATGGAGATACCGAGGCTGCCGGGATGGATGATGACAAAGCCGAGGCCGTTGCTGTCGCCCTCAGCCGCCACGCGCGGAATCACGTCCCGTCGGATGAATGACTGAGCGAGCACCACCATCGCATCATCGACGTGGCGGCCATCGGCTGCCAGACCATAGGCTTTGAGCTTGAGACCGCCTATGTCCCAATCGTCCAGGCTGGAAACTTCACGTGGACGGTAAATCTCGATCGTTCCGGCATTCATCGGCACGCTCCCATCGATACATTGCCCACCACCACCTTGGGTGGCGACATTCAGGGAAAAACGACGAACTGCCAAGCGGTCGGCAATAATGGCGGTGCATCACGTGGAGACGCTCAACCGGGCAACCTACCCCGGCTCAGCTCCTTTCAGTTCCTTGACCAAGCGTTCCGCCGGACCAAAGTCGGTTATCTCCATCCCGGCGGATTGGAACCCCAAGGACCGATAGAAGGAAATCGCATATCCGCCGGATGTCACCCACATCTTGAGCGCGCCCGCACTGGACGCACGCTGCTCCGCTTCTGCCAGCAGCAGCGTGCCGATGCCCCGTCGCCACGCACTCGGATCGACAAAGATAGCGTCCAGCTCTGCAGATTCGCTGGATATGGGCAGCACAGTACAGAAGCCGATGACCTCACCGTTCGCTTCGGCAACCAGCGAATTCGGGAGATGTTCATCGGCGACCCCGAAGACATCAGGATTGTCGAGAAGTTCCTTGTGGTGATCGCCGGTTGCCAGCGAAGCAAGGCGCTGCACCTCTTCGAGGCGATCGTGATCGGCTTTGGTTGCCTGGCGAAGTGTTGGCCGCATGACTGGTCCCATTGAAGTGAGCCTGAATGGTTGGAAGGCTCTGCATAGCCGAAATCGTGCGTGCTACGCGGGCACTCAGCGCACCCCCTACCCGCATTAGCTGCCATGATTGCCTTGACAAAAAAAATTGTCAAGGCAATCATCCCTGCATGCTCGATCTCGACGTCATAGATGCGCCGGCCGCTGCCGCGCTTGCCCTGGAGCCGATCAAGGCCCGTTTGCTGGCGGAACTTGCCGCGCCTGCATCGGCTGCTGCGCTGGCTGTGCGGGTGGGCCTGACGCGCCAGAAGGTCAATTACCACCTGCGTGCGCTTGAGGAGCACAAGCTGATAGAACCGGCTGAGGAACGCCGCTGGGGCGGGCTCACCGAGCGCCTGATGGTCGCAACCGCCACATCCTATGTGGTTTCGCCGGCGGCGCTGGGGCCGATTGCCGCCGATCCCGGGCGCAGCAACGATCGCCTGTCTGCGAGTTATCTGGTCGCGCTGGCGGCCCGCATGGTCCGCGAGGTCGGCGGGCTGCTGCGCAGTGCCCGGGCTCAGGACAAGCGGCTGGCGACGCTGTCGATCGACACCGTCATCAATTTTCGCTCGCCCGCGGAGCGCGCCGCCTTTACCGCCGATCTCGCCCAGGCGGTGAGCACGCTTGCTGCGCGCTACCACGATGAAAGCGCGCCGGGAGCCCGGCCGCACCGGCTCATCATCGCCTCCTACCCTGCGCCAAGCGATGACGGCGCAGCCAACGGCGACCCCAACGACACCAACTCCTGAAAGGATATCCTATGCCGATCAAGAAGGATGGCAGCGGAAAGCGCTGGGTTGAAATGGAACTGATCGTGCCCGGCTCACCCGAAAAGGTCTGGCAGGCGATCGCAACCGGCAGCGGCAACAATGCCTGGTTCACCAAGACGGAAATCGACGAGCACGTCGGAGGCAGGATCGCCTTCGACTTCGGTCCGAACGGCGCCTCGACCGGTGAGGTGACGCATTGGGAGCCACCTGCCCGCTTTGCCTATGTGGAGCGCGAGTGGAGCGAAGGCGCGCCGCCGGTTGCAACCGAAATCACCGTCACGGCGCGTTCCGGCGATCGCTGCGTGCTGCGCATGGTGCATTCGCTGTTCACATCGAGCGACGACTGGGACGATCAGTTGGAAGGCTTCGAGGGCGGATGGCCGGCGTTCTTCGAGATCCTGAAGATCTATCTTGCGCATTTCGCCGGCGAGACGGCGGCCAGCAGCTTTGCTATGGTTTCCAGCGGGAAACCGGAGGCCACGGTCTGGGCACGCCTGACCGAAGCACTGGGGCTTCTCGGCGCCAATGTCGGCGAAGAGCGCAGCACGCCACCAAAGCCCGAACGCCTCGCCGGCATCGTCGAACGGGTGCAGCAGGACACCAAGCAACGCTATCTGTTGCTACGCCTGAAGGAACCCGGCGCTGGCATCGCGCTCATCGGAACCTATTCGACCGGCGATGGCACAAACGCCAGCATCGCACTCTATCACTATGGAGACGATGCCAAGGCGCGGGCGAAAGACAGCGAGCCGAAGTGGCAGGAATGGATGACGACGACCTTCAGCTAGGTCGACTTCCCCGGCGGTTGGCGCTCCGCTCGTTTGCACATTGGCAACGGGCGCCTCGCCGCCGCCGGCCCTATGCAAGCCGTTTTGCAGACATCACTAACTTATGATGCCTGATATGATACTTTCATACGTAGAAATAAAACGTTGATTTAAAACGGTTTATATAAACAAATGCGGATGCATTATTCGAAACGGCAACCAATGCTCCTGTTTCCAAAAGCCGTGACTGTCCTAGTCTTCCATCGCAGCTATGGAGATCGGCGATGTTCAGGAGCTTTGCAATTACCCTCGGCATGATGGCGCAACTGGCAGCCGTGACCGCGGCGCGCGCGGACGAACCCGTCGATACGGCGCGGACAATCATACGGGAACAGATCGCTGCCTTTCTGCAGGATGATGCGGAAACCGCCTACTCCTTCACCTCACCCGCGGTCCGCGGCAAATTTCCCGACAAGGCAAGCTTCTTCGAGATGGTGAAGCGTGGCTACCAGCCCGTCTATCGGCCTGGCAACTTCGCGTTCGGCCGATCGAAGGTGATTGGCGACCAGGTGCTGCAGGAAGTTCTGATCTCGGCGCCCGACGGCAAGGATTGGACAGCCGTCTACGAACTCGTGAAGCAGCCAGATGGCAGCTACAAGATCAACGGCGTGATGATTTTGCAGTCGGCGTCGGGACCGGCGATCTGAGGCACCAGTCCGTAGGCGGCCATCAGACGGGGGGAAGATCCCCTCGCCGCCAGGTTTCCTGGGTTTCGGCCATGAAGTCGGCGAAGCGGCCTTCGTCGATCGCCAGGCGGATGCCGGCCATCAGTTCCTGATAGTAGGCCAGATTGTTCCAGCTGAGCAGCATGCCGCCGAGCGATTCGTTCGAGCGGATCAGATGGTGCAGGTAGGCACGCGAATAGTCGCGCGTTGCCGGGCACGAGGACTGCTCGTCGAGCGGGCGCATGTCTTCGGCGTGGCGCGCGTTGCGCAGGTTGATGCGGCCGTGGCGCGTGAAGGCAAGGCCATGGCGGCCCGAGCGGGTCGGCATCACGCAGTCGAACATGTCGATGCCCTCACCGACCGAGCGCAGGATGTCGTCAGGCGTACCGACGCCCATCAGGTAGCGGGGCTTGTCCACCGGCATGATCGGGCAGGTAATGTCGAGCATGCGCAGCATCACCTCCTGCGGTTCGCCGACGGCAAGACCACCGACCGCATAGCCCTTGAGGTCGAGGCCCTTCAGGGCTTCGGCCGAACGCTCGCGCAGCTTCGGGATATCTCCGCCCTGCACGATACCGAACATCGCCTTGCCCGGCTGGTCGCCAAACGCGACCTTGCAGCGCTCGGCCCAGCGCAGCGACATTTCCATCGCGCGCTCGATTTCCTTTGGCTCGGCCGGCAGCGCCACGCATTCGTCGAGCTGCATCTGGATATCGCTGTCGAGCAACCCCTGGATCTCGATCGAGCGCTCCGGCGACATGTGGAAGAGCGCGCCATCGACGTGACTCTTGAAGGTGACGCCCTGCTCGTCGAGCTTGCGAAGGCCCGCCAACGACATGACCTGGAAGCCGCCACTATCGGTGAGGATCGGGCCCTGCCAGCGGATCAGCCCATGCAGACCGCCAAGGCGCGCGACGCGCTCCGCGCCTGGACGCAGCATCAGATGGTAGGTGTTGCCGAGAATGATGTCGGCGCCGAGATCCTTGACCTGGTCGAGGTACATCGCCTTGACCGTACCGACGGTACCAACCGGCATGAAGGCCGGCGTGCGGATCGTGCCGCGCGGCATGGACACTTCGCCGCGACGGGCCTTGCCATCGGTCTTGAGAAGCTTGAACTGGAAGGTCTCGGTCATCTAGTCTTTCCGGAAAAGCAGGCTGGCGTCGCCATAGGAATAGAAGCGGTAGCCGGTTTCGATCGCATGCGTGTAGGCCGCGCGCATCGTGTCCAGGCCACTGAAGGCCGAAACGAGCATGAACAGCGTCGATTTCGGCAGGTGGAAATTGGTCATCAACATGTCAACCGCGCGGAAGCGGTAGCCGGGCGTGATGAAGATCCCCGTCGGGCCGGACCAGGACTTGACAGTGCCGTCTTCCGAGGTGGCGCTTTCGATCAGCCGCAGCGAGGTCGTGCCGACACAGACGATGCGCCCGCCCCTTGCCTTGACGGCATTGAGCTTCTCGGCCGTGCGCGCATCGACGTGGCCGATCTCCTGGTGCATCACATGGTCGTCGGTATCGTCGGCCTTGACCGGCAGGAACGTGCCCGCGCCCACATGCAGCGTCACGAAATGCCGCTCGATGCCGGCCTCGTCGAGCTTGGCGAACAGGCGGCCGGTGAAATGCAGACCGGCGGTCGGCGCCGCAACGGCGCCTTCCTCGCGGGCATACATGGTCTGGTAGTCGGCGCGGTCCTGGGCATCCTCGGCGCGCTTGGAGGCGATGTAGGGCGGCAAGGGAATGTGGCCGACCGCCATGATCGCCTCGTCGAGCGAGGGACCGGAGAGATCGAAGCGCAACGTCACTTCGCCGGCATCGCCCTTTTCCTCGACGGTCGCGTCGAGCGTCCCGAGAAAGCAGCTCGAGCCGCCGTGGCCGAAGGCAATGCGGTCGCCGACTTTGAGGCGCCGTGCCGGGCGGGCGAAAGCCTTCCAGCGATCGGGTGCGACCCGCATATGCAGCGTCAGCGAGACCTGCGTCGCGATCTCTTCGCCGCGCCGGCGGATGCCTTCGAGCTGGGCCGGGATCACCTTGGTGTCGTTGAAGACAAGCGCGTCGCCTTCCCTGAGGAACGACGGCAGGTCGAGCACACCATGGTCCGCAAGAACCTTCGCACCGTCGGGGCGAACGACGAGCATGCGGGCGCTGTCGCGCGGGCTTGCGGGCCGCAGCGCAATCGAGGTTTCCGGGAGATCGAAGTCGAATAGGTCTACGCGCATTGGTATCTTCAGACAAAAGCAAACCCGCCCCGGCGCAGTTGGCGACCGGGGCGGGTTCGTGCATTAGCGCAAATCAGGCGTCTGCGGCAACCCGCATCGTGACGATCGAGTCTGGATCGCGCACCGGCTCGCCGCGCTTGATCTTGTCGATCGTTTCCATGCCTTCGATGACCTGGCCCCAGACGGAGTACTGCTTGTTGAGCCAAGGCGCATCGGTGAAGCAGATGAAGAACTGCGAGTTGGCCGAGTTCGGCATCTGGCTACGGGCCATCGAGCACGTGCCGCGAACGTGGCTGACGTTCGAGAATTCGGCCTTCAGGTCCGGCTTGGAGGAGCCGCCCATGCCGGCGCGAGCCGGGTTGAAATGCTCGCCGCCGGTCTTGCCGTACTGGACGTCGCCGGTCTGAGCCATGAAGTCCTCGATCACGCGGTGGAACACCACGCCGTCGTAGGCGCCTTCGCGGGCCAGTTCCTTGATGCGGGCGACGTGACCCGGAGCGACATCAGGCAGAAGCTCGATGATGACCTGGCCCTTGGTGGTCTCCAGGATGATCGTGTTTTCCGGATCCTTGATCTCGGCCATGGGTTTTCTCCTTCTGTTGATTTTACTTGCCGACCTTGACGCTGATCATGCGGTCGGGATCGGTGACGGAGCCGTTGTTGGCGTCGTCGCCGAGCTTGATCTTGTCGACGTTCTCCATGCCGGAGACGACCTTGCCGACGACCGTGTACTGGCCGTTGAGGAAGTCGCCCGGGGCGAACATGATGAAGAACTGCGAATTGGCGCTGTTCGGGTCCTGCGAGCGGGCCATGCCGACCGTGCCGCGCTCGAACGGAACGTCCGAGAACTCCGCCGGAATATCCGGACGCGACGAACCGCCGGTACCGGCAGCCTGCGGCTGGTAGCCGTTTTCCATGTCGCCATACTGCACGTCGCCGGTCTGGGCCATGAAGCCCTTGATCACGCGGTGGAACGCGACGTTGTCGTATTCACCGGCGGCGGCCAGCGCCTTGATCTGCTCGACATGCTTCGGTGCGATGTCGGGGCGCAGCTCGACGACGACCGGGCCGTCCTTGAGCGTGATCGTCAGAAAGTTGTCTGCCGATTGTGCAAACGCCGTTCCCGTAAAGGAAGCAAGCGCGATGGCGCCGGCGAAAGCGAGGTGGAGGATTTTCATGATTTCTCCCTGCGTGGTGAATTGAGGCCGCCCGTCAGGGGCGGCGTTTGGCCTGCAGTGCTTCGTAAACGGACTTGGGCACGAAGGCACTGACGTCGCCGCCCATGGCCGCGATCTGGCGGACCAATGTGGCCGTAATGGGCCGTGATGCCGTGCCTGCCGGCAAGAACAAGGTCTGGATATCCGGCGCCATCTGCCGGTTCATCCCGGCCATCTGCATCTCGTAGTCGAGGTCGGTGCCGTCACGAAGGCCGCGTACCAGAAGCTTCGCGCCGCGCTCGCGCGCCGCGTCGACGACCAGATTGTCGAAGGAGACGACATCGATGTCGCCTGCCCTGTCCGGCAGAAATTCCTGGAGCGAACGGCGGATGAGTTCGGCGCGTTCGTCGAAGGAAAAGAGCGGCGCCTTGCCCGGATGGATGCCGATTGCAACGATGACTTTCGCCGCCACGTTCAGCGCCTGCACGAGCACGTCGAGATGCCCGTTCGTCATCGGATCGAAGGAGCCGGGATAAAATGCCGTGGTCATCGCACCTGTTTCCGTTTGGTGAAGCCTTTTGTCACGGACGGCGACGGATCGCAAGAGTTGTACGGCGCTTGGCCCTGTTCCCTGGGAAACAGCGGGCCAGAAAGAATGAATGCTAGATGAATGCCATGTTCAACGGTGCTTCACACCAAAGACGTTAAGTGTAGCGCTAGTAACAACGGAACTTTTTTGAACGTACCGCCGTTTAGGATGCGAAAGGATTACGGCTATGGGACTTGCTCTGTTTTCGATGGCGATGTTTTTCGCGATGATCTTTGCGACGATACATGGACTGCGCAACGAGTCCCGTGACCGGCGCGAGCGCTACGCGACCCAGAAGATCTTCCGTTGATGGAGGGCACTATGGCCACCCTGTTCATGATCGCGGCAGCGGTCACCAGTCTCGTATTCTTGATCGACTTTGCCCGGACGATACGCGACCTCCAGCGCGATCGCCAGGGTTCGGAACGGCTCGACGGTTTCAACGTCTAGCGGTTCCAAAGCTTCGTAAACGAAGCGTGGTAGTAAGCGGCCGTCGTTCCCTTCCCCTGAGGCGACCGCCATTGTAAGCCGGACGGCATCCCCTGCCCGTCCGGCTTTTTCTTTGCGTTCGGCAGCCCCGCGTTCGCCTTGTTACTTTTCCACCTGCTTGGCGGTGGCTTTGGCCTCCAACGTACCCAGCATCCGGAAGAAGCGCCAGTTCAGCAGCACCGCGGCGGCGGCAAGGCCGAGCACGAAACCGAACCAGACGCCGATCCCGCCGAAATTGAACAGGAAAGCGAAGGCCCAGGCGCAGACGAAGCCGATCGGCCAATAGGAAATCAAGGCCAGCAGCATCGGCACCTTGGTATCCTTGAGGCCGCGCAACATGCCCGCGGCGATCGCCTGCATGCCGTCGACGAGCTGGAATGCGCCGGCGATCACGATGAGCGGCGCTGCGAAGGCAAGCACGGCTGCAGCATCAGGGCGGGCGGTGTCGAGATAAAGGGCGGCCAGTTGGCTCGGGAAGAATGCGAAGATGGCACTGCCGACCATGGCAAAGCCGGCGCCGAGCACCAGCGAAGCGATCGCCGCGCGCCTGACGCCCAGGAGGTCACCGCGGCCATAGGAGAGACCCACGCGCACCGTGGCCGCCTGCGCCAGCCCCAACGGGATCATGAAGGCGATCGAGGCGAATTGCAGGGCGATGCCGTGGGCGGCAAGTTCGACCGTACCAATCGTGCCCATGAGCAGCGAGGCGACGGTGAAGAGACTGACCTCGGCAAGGATCGTCAGCGAAATCGGAATTCCGAGAAAAACGACCTCACGGAAAGCAACCCAGTCGGGCCGCCAGAAGCGGACGAAGAGTTCGTACTGGTTGAGCTCCGGCTTGCTCTTGATATAGCCGATCGTCAGCGCTGCGCCGAGCACGGCGACGCCAAGCGCCGCAACCGCCGCACCGAAGATGCCGAGTTGCGGGAAGCCGAAGTGGCCGAAGATCAGCACGTAGCAGAGCGCGGCATTGAGCACGAGCGTCGCCAGCGTGACGTAGAGAATGATCCCGGCCCTCTCCAGGCCACTCAGGAACGCCCTCAGCACCATGAAGATGAGGCCGGGGAAGATTGCCCATTGCGCGATGCGGACATATTCTCCCGCAAGCGCTGCGACCTTGGGCTGTTGGCCGGCAAATAGCAGGATCGGCTCGGCCATCCAGAGGATGGGCGCAGTCAGAAGGCCGTAAAGCATCACCACCCACATGCCCATGCGCACCGAGCGGCGCACCGAAACCTTGTCGCCGCGACCGACGGCCTGTGCCGCCATCGGCACCACCGCATTGGCAAATCCGTTACCGAAAACATAGACGGTGAAATACATCTGGGTCGCCAGGATGATGGCCGCGAGCTCGGTGGCGCCGAGCTTGCCGACCATCAGGACGTCCGTCGTGTTGATGGCGAGCTGCGCCAGCTGCGCACCGATGAACGGCACGCCCAGATAGAAGCTCGCGCGATAGTGCGTCCGCCAGGAATTGTCGGTCGTCAACGATATCGGGCTCGCATTCGCGGTCAGCATGGCAGATTCCTGGCAGTCAATACGGCCCCGGGCCGCAACCGAAGATCGGGGGGAGGAATCCGGAAATAGAATACCGTCGGGCAAAGAGCCAGCCGCAAGGGCGAGGTTGCTCAAACTTTCATCGATAGATCACGGAAATTGATCAATTTCCGTGCAGTCGCGGCCGCTCCATCGCCTCTGGCTCTTCCGGCGCCGCGGCGTCGGCCGGCCCGACAGTCTCCGCACCTTGCGGTCCGACCGCCCTGCTTCTCGGTATCTTCAGGAAGAAGACGACAAGCGCGCCGACGAGGAAGCAACTGGCGAGTGCATAGGGCGCACCGGCAAAGGCGACAGGCGCGGCAGGGCTGGTGAAATAGCCGAAGGCCTGGGTGAAGATCAGCGGACCGATGATCGTGGTGATGCTGCCGATGCTGGTCAGCGCACCCTGAAGCTCGCCTTGGGCCGACGGCGGCACGTGGGCCGCAGCGATGCTGCGCAGCGGCGGATCGGCAAGGCTTTCGAGTGCGGTGGCGATGATCACCGCATAGATCATCCACCCCTGCCAGGCGCCGGCATAGCCGATGGCTCCGAGCGTGGTGAAGGTCAGGCCGAGCATGGCCGTGCGCCATTCGCCAAGCCGCGGCACCACACGCGGCAGGATGACGGCCATGACGAAGGCGCCGCCGATGCCGAAGATCCCGAGCGAAAATCCGATCTGCCCCTCGCTCCAGCCGTAGCGGTAGCTGGACACGAAGGACCAGACGGCCGGATAAACGGAGTGGGCGAGCCAGAAGAGGAAGAACACGAGCCCTACCCAGCCGATGCCGGGATAATTGCGCATCTGCTTGAGGGCGCCGAGCGGGTTGGCACGTTTCCACTCGAACCGGCGGCGGTTGGCGCTGTCGAGCGTCTCCGGCAGCAGGAATATGCCAAGGATGAAGTTGACGAAGGAGAGCGCGGCCGCCCCGTAGAACGGGACCCGCGGACCGAGTTCGCCGAGCAGACCGCCAAGCACCGGCCCGAGCGCGAAGCCCGTGCCGAAGGCAATGCCGATCAACCCGAAATTCTTGGCGCGATTTCCGTCATGGCTGATATCGGCAATGTAGGCCGACGCCGTGCCGAAGCTCGCGCCGCTGATGCCCGCGAGCACGCGGCCGATGAACAGCATCCAGTAGCTGGTGGCGAGCGCGCAGATGAGATTGTCGAGCGCGAAGGTGAAGACCGATGCGAGCAGCACCGGGCGGCGGCCGAAGCGGTCGCTGAGATTGCCGATCAGCGGCGCGAAGAGAAACTGCATGGCCGCATAGACGAGCAGCAGCCATCCGCCGTCGATCGCCGCCTCGCTGACATTGGCGCCCGTCAATTCTTCGAGGTAGGCCGGCAGCACCGGCACGATGATCGCGATGCCGATGATATCGAGAAACAGAATGAGGAAGACGAGGAACAGGCCGCGTCGCACAAATTTCTCGTCGCGCATGCGATCCCTCCCCGGCGGCCTGCCCCGGGAAAAGAGACAGAACGTGAACAACGCTACCAATTTAGGTGTAACGGATCATTTCGCACGAAACAATCCGTGAACGTCTCAAATTATCTGATGGGACTATCGCAGTGGTTGATACCTCAGGCAGCGTACAGCCTGTGCCTCAGCGATTGTCCCGCCGCTGTTCGCGCTTCAGAAAATCGACGAAGGCGCGCAACGGCGCCGGCATGTGCTTTCGGCTTGCATAATAGAGAAGCGGGCCGGAGAAGCTCGTCGTCCACGCCTCAAGGATCGGCACCAGGCGCCGTGCGGCAACCGCAGGCGCGATGAACTCGTCGAAGGTCCGGATCACGCCAAGACCGTCGATGGCCGCCCCGAGTTCGAGATCGATCGTGTTGGCGGTGACGACGGCCGGCGGCGCGATCGTGAGCGCCGCCTCGCCCTCGCCGAATTCCCAGGGAAGCGAGAAGCCGCTGGCGAAGCGGTGGCGGATGCAGGCGTGTTCGAGCAGGTCGCGCGGATGGGCTGGCACACCGCACCTGGCGAGATAGTCCGGTGCCGCGGCCGTAACGTAACGCTGGCGGCTCGGCCCGATCGGGATGGCGATCATGTCACGCTCGACGCGTTCCTCGTAGCGGACGCCGGCGTCAAAGCCTGCGGCGAGGACATCGACGAAGCCGTCCTCCGCCGTCACCTCCAGCGAAATTGCCGAGTGCTCGCGCAAGAACCGGCCGATGATCGGTGGTAGTATTTCGCGGGCGACGATGGTCGGAACGTTCAGTTTCAGCGTTCCCGCCGGACTGTCACGCATCTCGTTGACCTGATCGAGCGCGCCGGCGATCTCGCCGAGCGCCGGCGTCAACCGGTCAAGCAGCCGCGTGCCCGCCTCCGTCAGGGTCACACTACGGGTCGTGCGGTTGAGCAGGCGCACCTGCAGTTTCGCTTCAAGACGGCGAAGGGCCTCGCTCAGCGCCGACGCGGAGACACCGCGCTTTTTCGCAGCCGCGCGAAAGCTGCGGGCTGCGGCAACAGCAGTGAAGGCATCGAGATCGGCAAGCGGCAAATCGTTCATTGTGCGGAATTTCGTACAAGTCGTTCGGTTGAGATCGGATTATCGCACGGCGTGGAACGAAGTAAACAGAACACAGAGCAAGCGGCCGGCTGTCTTTCGGCCTTGTCGTAGGAGAACGAAGATGGATTACGTTTCACTCGGAAAGACCGGTCCCTCGGTTTCGGCGCTCGGCCTCGGCTGCATGGGCATGTCCGGCATGTACGGCCCGGCGGACCGAGCCGAAAGCATTGCTACGATCCATGCCGCGCTGGAGGCCGGCATCACGCTGCTCGACACCGGCGATTTCTACGGCATGGGTCACAACGAAATGCTGATCGGCGAGGCGCTGAAAGGCGGGAAGCGCGACAAGGCGCTGCTGAGCGTGAAATTCGGCGCGTTGCGCGATGCCGCCGGAAACTGGTCTGGCTATGATTGCCGCCCCAAGGCTGTTCGCAACTTTCTCGCCTACACGCTGCAGCGGCTCGGCGTTGACCATATCGACGTCTACCGCCCTGCCCGCCTCGACCCGGATGTGCCGATCGAGGACACCATCGGCGCAATAGCCGATCTGGTGAAGGCCGGTTACGTCAGGCACATCGGCCTCTCGGAAGTTGGGTCCGAGACCATCCGGCGCGCGGCGGCCGTGCATCCGATCGTCGATCTGCAGATCGAGTATTCGCTGATTTCACGCGGGATCGAGGACCAGATCCTGCCGACCTGCCGCGAACTCGGTATCGGCATCACCGCCTACGGCGTGCTTTCACGTGGACTGATCAGTGGCCACTGGCAGAAAGGTGCGGCCGCCAAGGGCGACTTCCGCGCCATGAGCCCACGGTTTCAGGAAGGCAATATCGACCGGAACCTCGCCCTCGTCGACGCTTTGAGGCAGATCGCCGATGGCAAGGGCGTATCAGTCGCGCAGATCGCGATCGCCTGGGTCGCGGCCAAGGGCAAGGACATCATACCGCTCGTCGGCGCGCGGCGGCGCGATCGACTGGCGGAGGCGCTTGCGTCGCGCGACGTCCATCTCAGTGCAGACGATCTGGCGGTGATCGAACAGGCGGTCCCGAAGAATGCCGCAGCCGGGGCGCGCTATCCGGAGGCCCAGCTCGCCCATATGGACAGCGAGCGCTAAGCCACAAAAGAAAGGGCCGGCTGTCGAGCCGGCCCTTTCGTTGATTCCGGTTGAAAGAAATCAGACCGCGCCCGAGAACGTATCGCAGGCCGTCATCTTGCCGCTGTCGAAGCCGCGCTTGAACCAGCGCATGCGCTGTTCGGACGTGCCGTGGTTGAAACTTTCGGGAACGACATAGCCCTGCATGCGCTTTTGCAGCGTGTCGTCGCCGATCTGCGTGGCGGCATTCAGCGCCTCTTCAAGGTCGCCCTGTTCGAGCAGGCCCTTCTGTTGGGTGTACTTGCCCCAGACGCCGGCGAAGCAATCCGCCTGCAGCTCGACGCGCACCGACATCTGGTTGGCTTCGGTCTCGCTCATCGACTGGCGCATCTGGTTGAACTTCGGCAGCACGCCGATCAGGTTCTGGACATGGTGGCCGACCTCATGCGCGACCACATAGGCCTGGGCGAAATCGCCGGCCGCATCGAACTTCTGCGCGAGTTCGTCGAAGAAGCTCATGTCGAGATAGACCTTGCGGTCGCCGGGGCAATAGAACGGCCCGGAGGCGGCCGAAGCAAAGCCGCAGGCAGAACGCACCTGGCCACGGAAGAGCACCATCTTCGGCTCTTCATACTGCTGGCCGTTCGCCTGGAAGATGCCGTTCCAGGTGTCTTCGGTCTCGGCAAGCACCGTCGCCATGAACTGCTTCATTTCCTCTTCCTGAGCCGTGCCCTGCGGCGCCGGCGAGCCGTCGCTCTGCTCGAAGCCCGGCATCTGCACCTGGCCACCGCCGCCTTCCAGCACCTGCAGCATGTCTATGCCCATGGCCTTGAGGATGAAGTAGAGGACGACGAGGAAGATGATCGTGCCGAAGCTCATGCCGCCGCCGGCGCGCCGCATGCCGCCGCCACCGGTCGGCATGCGAAAGCCGCCACCGCGCCCGAACGGATTTCCGCCGCCGGGGCTCGCGCCGCGCTGGTCTTCGATATTGTCGGATTGGCGGCGGCCCTTCCATTCCATGGTCTGTCCTCCCGGCCTCTGAAAGGCGTTGTCGGTTTGCTCTTTTATAAGACGGCCCTAACGTCGTTGTAAAACGCAATCGCGACCCGTAAGTTCGCGATCTCACCAATCTTTCTGCTGCGACGGGCAGATCGCAAAAGCGCTGACGGCAAGCGGGCAGCTGGCCTCATCAGCCGTCCGCTTTGAGCAACCGCGACCGCCTTGACGCAAACCCGCTTTGCCGGTCCTATTCGCAATCGTGCAGGGGCGAGGAGGCACGGTCATGAAGGCATTGCGGCTCGAAGGCATCGGTCAGTTGCGGGTCGTAGAAGTGCCAAAGCCCTCGCCCGGCCCCGACGATCTGCTGGTACGCGTCGAGGCCTGCGGCATCTGCGGTACGGACAGGCATCTGCTGCACGGCGAATTCCCCTCCAGCCCGCCAGTCACGCTCGGCCACGAATTCTGCGGCATCGTCGAGGCCGTCGGAAGCGGTGTTTCCGATATCGCAATCGGCGCGAGAATCACCGGCGACCCCAACATCGCCTGTGGCACCTGCCCGCAATGTACCGCCGGGCGCATCAATCTCTGCCGCAATCTCCGGGCGATCGGCATCCATCACGACGGTGGTTTTGCCGAATATGTGGTGATGCCGCGCAAGCAGGCACATGAAATACCGCTGAGCCTCGATCCTGTGCATGGTGCCTTCTGCGAGCCGCTTGCCTGCTGCCTGCACGGCGTGGATATGGCGGGCATCCGCGCCGGCTCCTCCGTCGTCGTTCTCGGCGGCGGCGTGATCGGCCTGTTGGTGGTGCAGCTCGTCCGTCTCGCCGGCGCGACAACGGTTATCCTGTCGACAAGGCAGGCGGCCAAGCGCCGCCTTGCCGAAGAGGTCGGCGCGACGGCGACGGTCGATCCTTCCTCTGCCAATATCGTCGAGCAGATCGCCGGCGACACCGGGCTCGTTCCCGGCGGGGTCGATGTCGTCATCGAGTGCGCCGGCGTTGCCGAAACCGTCAGGCAGTCGACACGGCTTGCCAGGGCCGGTGGAACCGTCGTGATTCTCGGCGTCATGCCGAAGGGCGAGACCGTGGAAATCGAACCGTTCGACATTCTCTTTCGCGAACTGCGGGTGCTCGGATCCTTCATCAACCCCTTCGTCCACCGCCGTGCGGCAGACCTTGTCGCTGCGGGCACAATCGAGATCGACAAGCTGATTTCGCGGCGGGTAACGCTCGGCGAAGCGGCCGACGTCATTGCGCATCCGCCGGCCGCCGGAGAGGTCAAGGTTCTAGTCATCCCCGGCCGCGCCTGACATTCGCAGCACTGTTTCGCCGCGCGCAGAGCGCGCTGCGTGGCCAGAGGTGCGCAAATATGGCTGGTTCCTGTCGATTCCGGAATTTTCGGGGTTTCGCTTGCAGAAACATTTGCCTATAAGCCGCTTCTAGCCTGAAAAGACCCATCAATGCGTGCCCGGCCGGTGACCTCCCACCTCGGCCGGTTTTTCGCGCAGCTAGAAACGGATGATCGACCATGCCGAAGCGCCAAGATATCAAGTCCATTCTTATCATCGGCGCGGGGCCGATCGTCATCGGTCAGGCTTGCGAATTCGACTATTCCGGCACCCAGGCCTGTAAGGCGCTGAAGGAGGAAGGCTACCGCGTCATCCTCGTCAACTCCAACCCGGCAACGATCATGACCGATCCGGGTCTGGCGGACGCAACCTATGTCGAGCCGATCACCCCTGAAGTCGTCGCCAAGATCATCGCAAAGGAGCGCCCGGACGCGCTGCTGCCGACCATGGGTGGCCAGACCGCGCTCAATACCGCGCTGTCGCTGCGCCGCATGGGCGTTCTCGACCGCTACAATGTCGAGATGATCGGCGCCAAGCCGGATGCCATCGACAAGGCCGAAGACCGCGCCCTCTTCCGCGAAGCCATGGCGAAGATCGGCCTCGAAACGCCGAAGTCGCGTCTCGCCAACGCCACCGACATCAAGGACCATGACCGCAAGACGCACGAGGCCGAGCGCGCCGAACTGAAGAGCCGGCTTTCCGGCGCCGAGCTCGACAAGGCGCTCGACGACCTCGAGAACCAGTGGAACCTTGGCGAAGGCGACCGCAAGCAGCGCTACATGAACCATGCGATGGCGATTGCCGCGCAGGCGCTCGATGATGTCGGCCTGCCCGCCATCATCCGTCCGTCGTTTACACTCGGCGGAACCGGCGGCGGCATTGCCTATAACCGCACGGAATTCTTCGACATCGTCGGCAGCGGCCTCGATGCGTCGCCGACCACGGAAGTGCTGATCGAAGAATCGGTGCTCGGCTGGAAGGAATACGAGATGGAAGTGGTCCGCGACACCGCGGACAACTGCATCATCATCTGCTCGATCGAAAATATCGACCCGATGGGCGTGCACACCGGCGATTCGATCACCGTTGCCCCGGCGTTGACGCTGACCGACAAAGAATACCAGATCATGCGCAACGCCTCGATCGCGGTTCTGCGCGAGATCGGCGTCGAGACCGGCGGCTCGAACGTTCAGTTCGCCGTCAATCCGAAGGACGGCCGTCTCGTCGTCATCGAAATGAACCCGCGCGTTTCGCGCTCTTCAGCTCTGGCGTCGAAGGCGACCGGCTTCCCGATCGCCAAGATCGCCGCGAAACTCGCCATCGGTTACACGCTCGACGAACTCGATAACGACATCACCGGCGGCGCGACGCCGGCATCGTTCGAACCCTCGATCGACTATGTCGTCACCAAGATCCCGCGTTTTGCCTTCGAGAAGTTTCCGGGCGCCTCGCCGGTTCTCACAACGGCGATGAAGTCGGTCGGCGAAGTCATGGCGATCGGCCGCACCTTTGCCGAATCGCTGCAGAAGGCGCTGCGTGGCCTTGAGACCGGTCTTACCGGCCTCGACGAAATCGAAATCCCCGACATGGACGAGAACGGCGATGGCCGCAATGCCATTCGTGCCGCAATCGGCACGCCGACCCCGGACCGCCTGCGCATGGTTGCCCAGGCGCTGCGCTTTGGCATGAGCGAAGAGGAAGTCCACGAAGCGAGCAAGATCGATCCGTGGTTCATCGCCCAGTTCAAGGCGATCGTCGACATGGAAGCGCGCATCCGCGAGCATGGCCTGCCTGTCGATGCCGAGAACCTGCGCATGCTGAAGGCCATGGGCTTCTCCGATGCCCGCCTGGCAACGCTCGGTGGCAAGCGCCCGAAGGAAGTGGCGGAACTGCGCAATGCGCTTAACGTCCGCCCGGTCTACAAGCGCATCGACACCTGCGCTGCCGAGTTCGCCTCGCCGACCGCCTACATGTACTCGACCTACGAGACGCCCTTCGTTGGCGCCGCTCGCTCGGAAGCCGAGGTTTCCGACCGCAAGAAGGTCGTCATCCTTGGTGGCGGTCCGAACCGCATCGGCCAGGGCATCGAGTTCGATTATTGCTGCTGCCACGCCGCCTTCGCGCTGAAGGATGCCGGCTATGAAGCGATCATGATCAACTGCAACCCGGAGACGGTTTCGACCGACTACGACACCTCCGATCGCCTCTACTTCGAGCCGCTGACGGCCGAAGACGTGATCGAGATCATGCGCGCCGAGCAGGAAAAGGGCGAACTCGTCGGCGTCATCGTCCAGTTCGGTGGCCAGACGCCGCTGAAGCTCGCCGAAGCGCTCGAAAAGAACGGCATCCCGATCCTCGGTACAGCGCCTGACGCGATCGACCTTGCCGAAGACCGCGACCGCTTCCAGAAGCTCCTGATGAAGCTCGACCTCAACCAGCCGAACAACGGCATCGCCTACTCGGTCGAGCAGGCTCGCCTCGTCGCTGCCGAGATCGGCTTCCCGCTGGTCGTGCGCCCGTCCTACGTTCTCGGCGGCCGCGCCATGCAGATCATCCATTCGGAAAGCATGCTGCAGAGCTACCTGCTCGACACGGTTCCGGGCCTCGTTCCCGAGGACATCAAGCAGCGCTACCCGAACGACAAGACCGGTCAGATCAACACCCTGCTCGGCAAGAACCCGCTGCTCTTCGACAGCTACCTGACGAACGCGACGGAAGTCGACGTCGACTGCCTCTGCGACGGCAAGGACGTGTTCGTCTCGGGCATCATGGAGCACATTGAGGAAGCCGGCATCCATTCGGGCGACAGCGCCTGCTCGCTGCCGGTTCACACGCTCGACAAGGACATGGTCGACGAACTCGAGCGCCAGACGGCGGCCCTTGCCAAGGCGCTCAATGTCGGCGGCCTGATGAACGTGCAGTTCGCGATCAAGGACGGCACCATCTACGTGCTTGAAGTGAACCCGCGCGCCTCGCGCACCGTGCCCTTCGTCGCCAAGACCATCGGCGCGCCGATCGCCAAGATCGCCGCCCGCGTCATGACAGGCGAAGCGCTCGACGTTGCGATTGCCGCCTATGGCGAAAAGCCGGATCCGCGCAACCTCAAGCACATCGCCGTCAAGGAAGCGGTCTTCCCGTTCGCACGCTTCCCCGGCGTCGACACTCTGCTCGGCCCGGAAATGCGCTCGACCGGCGAAGTCATCGGCCTCGACACCGACTATGCGCTCGCCTTCGCCAAGTCGCAGCTCGGCGCCGGCGTCGACCTGCCGCGCGATGGAACGGTGTTCGTTTCGGTGCGCGACGAGGACAAGACCCGCGTGCTTCCGGCAATCCGCATCCTCGTCGATATCGGCTTCAAGGTGATGGCGACCGGTGGTACGGCCCGCTTCCTCGGTGAACACGGCATTGCCGCCACCAAGATCAACAAGGTCCAGGAAGGTCGGCCTCACGTTGAGGACGCGATCCGTAACCGTCACGTCCAGCTCGTCTTCAACACCACCGACAGCAACAAGGCGATCTCGGACTCCAAGTCGCTGCGTCGCGCGACACTGATGCAGAAGGTGCCCTACTACACGACCATGTCGGGTGCGGAAGCGGCTGCCCATGCCATCAAGGCTCTGAAGGCCGGCAGCCTCGAAGTGCGCCCGCTGCAGAGCTACTTCAAGGCCTAAGAACGAGAGCGGCGCGCGAAACCTTCGCGCGCCGCCGTCATGCCCGAGGACTGTTGTGCTTCAACAGCCCGCTCTCCGCTGAACGCCGCATGAACGACCGGTTCAGCCTGTATTCCCCCAGCACATGTTTCTATGACCCTGCGCACAGAGAGATCGGCGGCTTCGCCGGCGGGCGCGACATGGGGCAAGATCGTGCAACTCTATTTCTTTGATTTGCTGTGGGGCGACGAGCACTTCGTCGATGAAGACGGTATCTGCCATTTCGACGAGGGATCGGCCCTCTATTACGGCCAGCGCATCGCAGACAAGATCGGCCGCGATGCCGACTATGGTTCGCTGAAGGTCCAGGTCCTCTCCAGCAACCGCAAGCTGCTGGCAACGATCGTGCCTTCCATCGGCCGGGGCATCGAACAGCGGGCGCTGCTCGCCCGCCGCCACGTCGGCGCGTCTCTGTCAGCTGCAGCCTGAATCAGTACCAAGAGCAAAGCGCGGGAACAGCCATCCTGCGCTTGATCGCACTGATCAGTCTGCCGCCAGGGCCTCGGCAGCCGTTCTGCCCCGATCACGACGCGCGTGGCTCGCTGCGAGCCGCACGGTTCTGACACCCAAATACAGAGAAGCCGTGGAGATCAGGAACGCGACGACGAAGACCGTGAACAAGGCGGCGTGCATCGTGGCAACGTTCGCCTGCTCGTCGAAACCGCGAAGATTGGCCGTCAGCCCGCAGATCGCCGCGCCGATCGCATAACCGGCCGACTGCAATGTCGGCAGAAACGCCGAGGTCTTGTCCCGCTCTCCTCGCAAGGAGACGTCCATCATCAGTTGGCTGAGCGTGCCCCACGATATGCCGAACCCTGCGCCAACGGCGATCTGGCTCGGGAAGACCAGCCGGTAATCGTCGATCGCGAAGGCGACCATCAGGCCAGCAAGCCCGAGACTGAGAAGCGCTGGACCCGCAGGGATCAACTTCACGCGCAGAGCGTGAGAGTGCAGGCTTGCGACGGCGATTGCGGTCACGCTCCAGGATATCGCCATCAGTGCTGCGGAAAAGCCAGCGGTCGTAGGGCTGAAACTCCAGACATGTTGCAGGCCGTAGATGAGATATACCGAGCCGGACGCCTGAGCGAGGGGCATCAGCAGCACGACCCAAAGTCCGGTGCCGAGCGGTTTTGTGAGCTGAAAAGCACCGGCGGGCAGGATCGAATGCTCTGCCCGGCGGTCTGTTGCGACGGCCGCCCAGAGGATGGTCAGCGCCGTTGCCAGCGCCGCCGCCATCAGGGGGACGCTGCTCGCCGTATTTGAGACCGATATCAGCAATATGCCGGAACCGACGACGGTTAGCCGCAGAAGCGGAATTGGGCGAGGCGTGTCGCTCGATGGCACCTTGCGTGCCGGCACGATCCACAGAACGAGCGCGACGAAGATGACGGTTGCGGGAACATTGACGGCGAAGGCCGCACGCCATGACCAGTATTCCGTCAGGAAGCCGGATACGAGCGGGCCGCCAAAGGCCGCCGTTGCCCAGACGATGGCCTCGGCTCCAAATACCTTCGGGACCAGGCGCGGCGGGAAGAGTTCGGGGATCAGCGCGTAGCAGACCGCTGCAATGATCCCCTCGCCGAATCCTTGAAACACACGACCGGCGAGGACCTGCGGCATGCTGCCGGCGGCAGTCGCGACGAAGGTGCCGACGACAAAGATGAGCGCGGCCGCAATCAGCGTCCCGCGTGCGCCAAACCTGGACTTGAGCGTGGCGGCAACAGCGCCGCCGAGAATGGCAAAGACGAGATAGAGCGTGACGGCCCAGGACAACAGCGTAGCGCCGCCGATCTCTTCGACGGCTGTGGGCAGCGCGGTCGCTACGAAAAACTCGTTGAAGGCGAACAACGCGACCCCGAGGCAAAGGGCAGCCGTCGTCGCCAGATAGTCTGGCCGCAGCAGTTCGCTCCAGCGGCCGTCCTCCTGAAGTGCGGTATCGCCTGAGCCTGCCTTCGTTTCGTCCCTCGCCAGAACCATGCCCAACGTACCTCGTGCTATCTCTTCGGAACACTTCTGTTACGACCTCAACCGCAGTTGAGGTAAAGCGCTTTCTGCGCAGCTTGCCACCCCGTCGCCTCCCCCACAAGTTGCAGCGGCATTTCAGGGTTCGGTGGACGACGGCGAAATATCTGGCTTTCGCGCTTCCGTTTCTGCTATAACGAAGGTTCGAAGTTTCGGACGGTTCCGGCGTTTGCGCGCCGGAGACCGTTTTCTTTTGCGTTGGCGCCGCCCAAAGGGCGGCGCCTCGTGCTTGATGAAGGACATTGAAATGGTCGAAAAAGTGCCGATGACCCAGGGCGGATTCGTCAACCTGCAGGAGGAGCTGCGCTGGCGCCAGCAGGAAGAACGACCGCGAATCATCGAGGCTATTGCCGAAGCCCGTGCACATGGCGACCTGTCGGAAAATGCCGAGTACCACGCTGCCAAGGAAGCGCAGAGCCACAACGAAGGCCGCATTACCGAGCTCGAAGACTTGATCGCCCGCGCGGAAGTCATTGATCTCTCGAAGATGTCCGGCTCCAAGATCAAGTTCGGCGCCAAGGTGAAGCTCGTCGACGAAGACACCGAAGAGGAAAAGACCTACCAGATCGTTGGCGACCAGGAAGCCGACGTGAAGGCCGGCCGCATCTCGATCTCGTCGCCGATCGCCCGCGCGCTGATCGGCAAGGAAGTCGGCGATTCCATCGAAGTGAACGCCCCCGGCGGCTCCAAGGCCTACGAGATTCTCGCCGTCAACTGGGGCTGATCAGCCCCAGTTAGGGGCGAAGCCTTCCTTCGCCCCCTTTTCTCTTTCTCCCAAAGACGATCATTGCTCGCGCAAGGAGTGCGCTTTCGTGGCCGATATCCGGAACGTCGAGGTCATCGCTCCCAATTTCAAGCGCCGTCTCTCGGGCGTGACGTCTACCATCATCCAGTTGATTCCGATCCAGCGCGCGCTCGGCGAAAAGATCGCCGTGCTTGGTCCGGGCTTGCCTGACACACTGCCCTCGATCCGCTTCCGCGATCTTCTGCGTCTGTGGAGCGCACCGGACGGCCGGCCCTGCCGGGTCTGGCATGCGCGCCGCAACGTCGAGATGCTGCCGGCGATCGTGCTGCGCGACCTGCTGGGCATGAAGCTGAAGATCGTCTTCACCTCCGCTTCTCAGCGCCGCCACACCGGCTGGAGCAAGTTCCTGATTTCGCGTATGGACGCGGTGATCGCGACGAGCGGCAAGACCTCCGCCTATTTGCAGGTGCCGAACACGGTCATCCTTCACGGCATCGACACCAAGCGCTTCCAGCCACCGGCCGACGCAGGTGCGGCCAAGGCCGCGCTCGGCCTGGATCCGGCGCAAAAATATGTCGGCTGCTTCGGGCGAGTGCGCAAGCAGAAGGGCACCGATCTCTTCGTCGATAGCATGATTGCGCTTTTGCCGTGCCGGCCCGGCTGGAGTGCCATCGTCGCCGGTCGCGCGACCGGCCCGCATGTCGCATTCGAGAACGAGTTGAAAGAACGGGTCGCAAAGGCCGGGCTCACCGACCGCATCCGTTTCGTTGGCGAACATACCAACATTCCGGACTGGTATCGTGGGCTCGATCTCTTCATCGCGCCGCAGCGCTGGGAAGGTTTCGGGCTGACGCCCCTCGAAGCGATGGCAACTGGCGTTCCTGTTATCGCAACCGACGTCGGCGCATTTTCGGAACTGGTCGTCGTCGGCGAGCAGGAAACCGGAACGGTGATCGCCGCCAACGATCTGCAGGCGATGGTCGAGGCGACTGCCGGCTTCATGGACGATGATCACCGCCGGGCCTTGGCTGGCGCCAACGGTCTAGGCCTAACCCGCGCATCTTTTGCGATCGAGGGCGAGGCCCGCGCGATCAACGCCGTCTATGAACGCCTGATGCGTCTCTGACAGGCTGCCACCGCGTGGCAGCCTCGCACTAAACTCTCTTAGCGCTTCGAAGCGAAGAGCTTCAGATAGGCGTCGGTAATCGCCTGCTTCGAGAACTGGTTCATCAGCGTCTCATGGCCGCGTTCCGCAAGGCGTTCCCCCAGCGACGGATCGCCTGCGATGCGGTCGATCGCCTGGGCAAAGCCGTCAGCGTCACCGATATCGACCATCAAGCCGTTTTCGCCGTCGCGCATGAACCATTGCGGTCCTTCCGATCGGCTGGACACGACAGGCGTGCCTTGCGCCCAGGATTCGAGGATAACGTTGCCGAGCGGCTCATGGCTCGATGCCATGACGAAGATATCCGAAGCCGCAAGGAAAGGCCGCGTGTCCTTCTGCCAACCGGCAAAGCGCACGCGCTTCGACACGCCGAGGTCGGCAGCGAGCTTTTCCAGGTTTGCCCGCTCCTCGCCGTCACCCACCAGCCAGAGATAGGCATCCGGCACCTTGGCGATCGCCTGGATCAGGGTGTGGAAACCCTTGCGCGGGACGAAGCGCCCCATCGACATGACCACAGGCACGTTCTCAGGCGTGTCGAGCGTAGCGCGGCTGATCGGCGCGACCCGCTCGGTTCCGGTGAAGTTGGAAATCACCTCGACGTCGCGCTTCCAGCCGATCTTGCGCACATGCTCGGCAATGCCCGGCGTGTTGCAGACGAGGCAATCCGTGTTGCGGAAATAATCGAGGCGCAACGGATAGTCGCCGAGACGCGAGATCTTGATGCAGCCCTTGTAGTTGGGCATCAGACGGCTGGCGCGCGGCATCCAGGCAAAGAGCGCGTCGGGCCTCTCGCGCCGCGCCATGCTGCTGACCTTCATCGGCAAGAGAATGCGGTCGAGCGACAGGTTGCGGAAGTTGCTTTCGATGATGCGCGTCGCGCCCTCGATGTCCTTCCGCCAGATGCGTCCCGGCCGGATAACCGAGGTCTGCTCGACGCCGCGCTCGCCGAGCGCGTTCACCAGGTGGACGAAGAAGCGCTCAGCGCCACCGTCCTTGCCGAAGTGAAAATGCATGACTTTCATGGAAACCTCACCGCTGGTTCTGCCGCCGATCCATGTCGTCATGGTTCGGGTGGCGCTTCAGCGCGTGCCTCTGATAGATCTTGGCGGCAGTCAGGAAAGCGTAGACCGCCCCCGTCATCGCCTCGATGAAGCCTGGAAAGCCGCAGCGCCACAGGCCGTTACGGAAATAGAGCCGGAGGAAATAGAGCGGCGGGCTGAACAGCATCTTGTAGGGCCGCGCCGACTTGCCGGCGGCGAACTGCTGGTCGGCCTTGAGCGTCGAATACTTGTTTTCCTTGAGGATCTGCTCGTCGATGATCAGCGGCCGGTAGTGCAGCAGACTGCCCTTGGGGGCAGCGCCGACCGCGCCATCCGGCACGATGCCTTCGTGGACCTTCTGGTTAAGGTCGTAGCGGCCCCTGCCCTGGCGGATAAGCCGCAGATTCCGTCGCTCGTGCGCGCGCTCCGGCGTGTAGCCGTAGCCGATCAGGTAGGGCCTGCGCGCGACGCGCCAGCCAACCGTCTCCGGTGGCGCATCGAGCAGTGACGGCAGCAGCGCCTTCAGCGGTTTGTCGAGGCGTTCGTCGGAATCGATGTTGAAGCACCAGGGCTGCGTGCATTGATCAAGCGCGAACTGCTTCTGGCCGGCATAGCCCCGCCACGGCTCATGCAGGAAACGGATCGGCCAGCCATTGTCGATATAGGACTGCACGAGTGCCGGCGTTCCGTCGGTCGAACCGGAATCGACGATGACGATTTCTGAGCATTGCTCGAGGCTCTCGATGCAATTGCCGAGATAGGCTTCTTCGTTCTGGCAGATGATGAAGGCGGACAGCGGAAGCTTGTTCATGGGCAGGCCTTAGATCTGGACGAGGCCGATATCCTTGACCTGGCGAATGGTCAGCATCGTGCGCACCGTATCGACGCGTTCGTTGGCCGTCAGCACTTCGATGACGAAATCCTGGAAAGTCGTGAGGTTTTCGGCGACACAATGCAGGAGAAAGTCGCTTTCGCCGGAAACCGTCCAGGCCTGCCGGACGATCTGCCATTCGGCGGTGGCGGCCGCGAAGGCCTTGAGATCGGCTTCCGACTGGCGCTTCAGGCCCACCATGCAGAAGGCGACGAGATCAAAGCCGAGCGCCGGAGCGTTCAAGAGCGCGTGATAGCCCTTGATGACGCCCGTCTCTTCGAGCTTGCGCACGCGCCGGAGGCACGGCGGCGCGGAGATGCCGACCCTTTGCGCGAGATCGACATTGGTCATCCGGCCATCACGCTGGAGCTCGCGAAGGATCTTGAGATCGATAGCGTCGAGCTCGACTTGTTTCGTCATGAACGTTCGTCCTTTTCGTGGTGACTTTGAGCGCGAGGCAAAGTCGAAAACTTGTGTCTGCCGATGGTGAGGTTGCCCCGATCGTGGGCGACGTCGACTGATGCGTCCCTATCCCGGCGCTGCCGCGATCGTCTCGGTCGAGATTTTCGGCAAGGCGCGCTCGTCAAGGGCAAGGTCGTCTCGAGTCGGTGCGTGGCCGAGCGCAGCGCGTTCGCAGTGCAACCATGCACGGCCGGCATTCAACCCCATATGCTTCTCCAGCAAAGTGAATCCGCGTGAAATATCGTCAAACCCGCTGGACAACAAGCAGCCCGGCCGACTATTCGCGGGAAAACGGCGTTGGCGATGCCGGCAGATGTGCAAATAGAGGTGGACATCGTCAGAAGCGACACGAAGTGCGCTCAACTGCCGCCGCGCGCTCCGGCGCGAGACGCGGATCGATGCCGGGCCGCCCCCTGTGCCTTAAGCGCGTCATCTGGTGGCAAAACCGGGCTTCAGGCTCAAGCACTTGTGTGTATCAGGCTGTGCGCTCTTGAAAGTCATGGTGGGGAATACCTAAAGTATGGAACGATTTCCCATTGACGCAATGGAATCGGATGGGGACGCAATCCTCTCCGATGAACGAAGGACAAGATTATGACTGCCCGTCACGTGAAAGTGCTGATCATCGGCTCCGGCCCGGCTGGCTACACCGCCGCCATCTATACGGCGCGCGCCATGCTCGAGCCCGTGTTGATCGCCGGCATGGAACAGGGCGGCCAGTTGATGATCACGACGGATGTCGAAAACTACCCGGGCTATGCCGATCCAGTCCAGGGCCCTTGGATGATGGAACAGATGCTGAAGCAGGCGACCCATGTCGGCGCCGAGATCGTCAACGATCTCGTGACCGATGTCGATCTGTCGGTTCGTCCGTTCCGCATCAAGACCGACAGCGGTAACGACTGGACGGCGGACGCACTGATCATCGCCACCGGCGCCAAGGCCAAGTGGCTCGGCATCGAGACCGAACCGACCTTCATGGGCTTCGGCGTCTCGGCCTGCGCCACCTGCGACGGCTTCTTCTATCGCAACAAGGACGTGATCGTCGTCGGCGGCGGCAACTCGGCCGTCGAGGAAGCGCTCTACCTGTCGAACCTCGCCAAGACCGTGACCGTCGTTCACCGCCGCGATTCCTTCCGCGCCGAGAAGATCCTGCAGGAGCGCCTGTTCGCCAAGCCGAACGTCAAGGTGATCTGGGATCACGAAGTCACGGAATACCTGGGCGCGCCGGCCAAGCCGCCGATGCCCGCTTCCGTCAACGGCGTGAAGCTGCGCAACACCAAGACCGGAGAAACCTCCGACATGGTCACCGACGGCGTGTTCGTCGCAATCGGTCATGCGCCGGCGGTCGAACTTTTCAAAGGCAAGCTTCGGCAGAAGTCCAACGGCTATCTCTGGACCGCAGCCGATTCGACGGCGACCGACGTGCCCGGCGTTTTTGCCGCAGGCGACGTGACGGACGACATTTACCGTCAAGCGGTTACGGCGGCCGGCATGGGCTGCATGGCAGCGCTTGAGGCCGAGAAATACCTGGCGGGTCATATGCCCGTCGCAATTGCAGCCGAATAGAAGCTGCGAATCGGGGTGGTGTCGCTGAGGCACCTCGCCCGTGTGGGAACAGATGCATCAGCCACGCCCGGAAGACAGGACCCCGTCTTCCGGAGTGGTTTCTTATGGGGGACTTCATGTCGCTGGACTGGGACAAACTGCGCATTTTTCACGCGGCGGCCGAGGCTGGGTCGTTCACCCATGCGGCAGACAAGCTTCATCTTTCGCAGTCCGCGATCAGCCGGCAGGTCAGCTCGCTGGAGCAGGATGTCGGCATCAAGCTGTTCCACCGTCATGCGCGCGGCCTGATCCTCACCGAACAGGGCGAGATCCTCTATCGCACCGCGCATGAAGTGCTGATGAAGCTCGAAAGCGTCAAGGTCCAGCTGAGCGAGACCACCGACAAGCCGAGCGGCAAGCTGCGCATCACCACCACGGTCGGTCTCGGCCAGGGCTGGCTCACCGACAAGATCCAGGAATTCATGTCGCTGCACCCAGAGGTGCAGGTTCAGCTCATCCTCGACAACGAGGAACTGGACGTGAACATGCGCCATGCGGACTGCGCCATCCGCCTGCGTCAGCCGCAGCAGTCGGATCTCATCCAGCGCAAGCTCTTCACCGTGCACATGCACGTCTATGCAGCTCCGTCCTACATCAACAAGTATGGCGAGCCGCAGTCCGTCGAGGATCTCGACAACCACCGCATCATCACCTTCGGCGAGCCCGCGCCGAACTATCTGCTCGACGTCAACTGGCTTGAGATCGCCGGCCGCGATTCCGATAATCCGCGCGTGTCGCATCTGCAGATCAACAGCCAGACCTCGATCAAGCGCGCCTGCCTGCTCGGCATCGGCGTCGCCATGCTGCCCGACTATATCGTCGGCCGCGACCCTGGCCTCATCCAGCTGCCGATCAGCGCCGACATCCCGTCTTTCGATACCTATTTCTGCTATCCGGACGAGATGAAGAACGCAGCCAAGCTCAAGGTCTTCCGCGACTACATCGTCGCCAAGGCCCGCAACTGGAACTTCTAGCGCGCTCCGCGCGAATGCTCATTTTCCGAGCATTTTCCCGAGAGACTGCCAACCTTCTGTTTTTAAATCGATATTACCAATGCGCCGACTTTATTGTGCGGCGCATTTTTATTGTGCACCGCAGAAATAGGCAGGGATGCGCGCATGACATGGCTGTCATGCACAGAAAATGATTGTTGCGCGCCCAAAAAAGCAGCATACCAAACTCAGCTGATGCATCTTTGGTGGCTTCTCCTCCCAGTGCCACCGCAGCAGCTGTTCCCCTCTGGAGGTTTAATTACCTTCACAACTTATAAGGGCCCAAGTCATCTTGTGGCCCTCTTTTTTTGTCTACTGTTAGATACAGGCGAACCGTGACGAAAATCACAGCCGGCTATTGAAAGCCGATACTTCGCTTCCCATATTAAAATGCAGCTGATGCATTCTTGGTGGCTTCTCCTCCCCGCCACCGCATTAGCTGTTCCCCTCTGGAGGTTCTTATTACCTTCACAACTACAAGGGCCCAAGTTTTCTTGAGGCCCTCTTTTTTTGCCTGCAGCACGCTCACGGTCTTGTGATTTGAATATCGTGTTTTAGCGATACATCTATCGATAAAACACGATACGGCGATATACGATGGACCGAGACGAAATCCTCAAGGCGCTTGCCCATCCCGTGCGGGTCAACATCCTCGCCTGGCTGAAGGAGCCGCAGCGCCATTTTCCGAGCCAGGAGCATCCGCTCGATCTCGGCGTATGTGCCGGCCAGTTCGAACGCTGCGGCCTGTCGCAGTCGACCGTTTCCTCGCATCTCGCTGTGCTTCAGCGCGCCGGCCTGGTGACCACCCGCAAGGTTGGCCAATGGATTTTCTACCGCCGCGATGAAGAGACGATCGCCGCCTTCCTCAAGAGCCTCGGCGATCTCTAAGACGCACCTTCTCCCCAAGCAGACCTCCTCCCTGAAAGGACCTCCCATGGCCTCGCTTTTCGACCCCATCACCATCGGCGACATCGCGCTGAAGAACCGCGTCGTGATGGCGCCGCTGACCCGCAACCGGTCGCCGGGCGCTGTTCCGAACACCCTGAACGTGACCTATTACGAGCAGCGTGCGACGGCCGGCCTGTTGATCACGGAGGGAACGGCAATCACCCAGCAGGGCCAGGGCTATGCCGACGTGCCGGGCCTCTATACGCCGGAAGCGCTCGACGGCTGGCGCAAGGTGACGGACGCAGTGCATGCCAAGGGCGGCCGGATCGTCGTCCAGATGTGGCATGTCGGCCGCATTTCGCATGATTCGCTGCAGCCGGGCGGCGGCAAGCCCGTGGCCCCGTCGGCCATTCGCGCCAAGTCCAAGACCTATCTGGTCAACGCCGACGGTACCGGTTCCTTTGCCGAAACCTCCGAGCCGCATGCGCTGGAGATCGCCGAGATCAAGGCGATCGTCGAGGACTACCGCGCGGCCGCACGCGCCGCGATCGACGCCGGCTTCGACGGCATCGAGATCCACGCGGCCAACGGCTATCTCATTGACCAGTTCCTGCGTTCGGGTTCGAACCACCGCACGGATGCCTATGGCGGCTCGATCGAGAACCGCGCCCGCTTCCTGTTCGAGGTCATGGATGCCGTGACGAATGAAATCGGCGCCGGCCGGGTCGGCATCCGCCTTTCGCCTGTCACCCCTGCCAACGATGCCTTTGATCCGCAGCCGCAGCAGGTCTTCGGCCATGTGGTCAAAAATCTCGCCCGCTATCCCCTCGCCTATATCCACATCATCGAAGGCGCGACCGGCGGCCCGCGCGACCACCAGCAGGGCGACCAGCCATTCGACTACGACGCGCTGCGTTCGACCTATGTCGCCGCTGGCGGCAAGGCAGCCTGGATGACCAACAATGGCTATGACAGGGCGCTCGCCGTGAAGACGGTCAAGGACGGCGAAGCCGACCTCGTCGCCTTCGGCAAGCCGTTCATCGCCAATCCGGATCTCGTCGAGCGGTTGAAGCGCGATGCGCCGCTCAACGCGCCGGATCAGGCAACCTTCTATGGCGGTGGCGCCAAGGGCTATACCGACTATCCGGCCCTTGAACAGGTCGCCTGACACTCCCACATGGCAATGCTCCGCCTCCTTGGCGGAGCATTTGTCCTTGGGAATGAAGAGCTTATGTTTTCGCTATATTCAGAAAAATGGTCATTGCATCCTGACGGCGACGTCATCGTAACCCCCTCCAGCCGTCTTTACCCCGTCCGTTATCGCGGCCAGCAGGCGATGCTCAAGGTCGCCGAGGACCCGGAAGAGAAGTATGGCCGCCTGCCGTTGCTCTACTGGAACGGGCAAGGCGCTGCAAAAGTCTATGAAGCCGATGGCGACGCGGTGCTGATGGAGCGCACGGACAGCCAGCGCAACCTCTTCCACATGGCGATGACCGGAAGCGACGAGGAAGCCACACGCATCATCTGCCGCACCGTCGCCGAGCTTCATGCGCCGCGCTCCACACCGGTTCCCAGCGATCTCGTGCCGCTCGACAAGTGGTTCGCTTCATTGGAGGCGGCCGCTCCCGCTCAAGGCGGGCTCTTTGCCCGCGCGCTCGAGGCGGCGAAAAGCCTGTTAGCCGATCCCGAACCGCCGGTCGTCCTGCATGCCGACGTCCACCACGCCAACATTCTCGATTTCGGCGACCGCGGCTGGCTGGCGATCGACCCGAAACGCGTGCTCGGCGATCGCGGCTACGACTATGCGAACCTCTTCTGCAATCCCGAACTGCCCCTGGTTACCGCTCCGGGCCGGCTGCAGCGGCATCTGCCCATCGTCGCCATGGAGACCGGGCTTCACCCACACCGCATCCTCAACTGGGTGCTTGCCTATGCCGGGCTTTCCGCAGCCTGGTTCCTGGAAGACAACGACGAATTCGGTGTCGAGAACGACCTCGAAATGGCGCGGATCGCCATCGCAGAGCTCGACCGCTAAGCTCACCCCGTCCGCAACAGAACGACGGCGTAGATACAGGTCTCTCCGCCGGCGTTGCGGAAGACACAATCCTGCGGCGGGCCGAGCTCCAGGCAATCCCCGACGCCAAGCGTATGGGTCTCCAGCCCTTCCACGAAGGTCAGGCGCCCTGCACTCACCCATATCCACCGGCGATGGAGCGCATAGGCGGATGCCGGGATCGGCACCTCGGCGCCGGCCGGAAGCTCGACCTCGACCAGCTCGAGCGGCAGGTCCGACATCGGCGACACGTGGCGCCGGAGGTAGCCGGTCTGCGGATCGCGCCACACCGCCTGATCCTGGCGTCGCGACAGCCTGCCCTGGCTCATCTCGGCCCGCGCGATCAGGCTGGACATGGTGAGCCCGAACGCACCGGCGAGCTTTGCCAGCAGCGTCGCCGTCGGGCTGCTGTCGCCCCGCTCGACCTTGTGGATCATCGCGCGCGATACGCCCGAGCGCTCCGAAAGATCGCTCAGCGACCAACCGCGCGCCTCTCTTTCCAGACGAATTCGTTCACTGAGCCGTTGATCCAGGCTGTCCACTTTAGTATTCATATCGTAGTCATATAGTGAACGAATGCGAGGAGCAAGCATGCTGATCCGGGCGGCCATCCAAGACGATCTGCCAATCATCTGCGACATCTACAACGACGCCGTGGCGAACACGACAGCGATCTGGAACGATACCCTGGTCGATGTCGCCAATCGAACAGCCTGGCTGAAGGCGCGCACGGACGCGGGCTATCCGGTGCTGGTGGCGGTCTCGGACGAAGGCGATGTCATCGGCTATGCGTCCTTTGGCGATTGGCGCGCCTTCGATGGCTACCGCCACACGGTCGAGCACTCCGTCTATGTTCACAAGGATCGGCGCGGTGGCGGTATTGGCCGGAAACTCATGGAAGCGCTGATCGCCGAGGCCGAGCGGTTGGGCAAGCATGTGATGATCGCCGGGATCGAGTCGGAGAACGCAGCCTCGATCCGCCTTCATGCCCAACTGGGTTTCGAGGATACCGGCCGACTGCGCGAGGTCGGCACGAAGTTCGGCCGCTGGCTCGACCTGACATTCATGCAACTGGTGCTCCAGACGGGCTCGCCGCGCTAAGCCGCGGCGTCGCCTCGACAATGGTCGTTTGTCGAGGCGGCGGGAGATGCTATGAACCTTCAAGGACTGTTTCTGGAAACATTTTGACGTGGGTCTTCGGCAGAAGGTCAGATCGGGCGCCTGGGCACGTGTCGCGAAAGCGGCACTGGCGCTGGCTGTCAGCATTCCGTCGCTGAGCGCCGTCCCCGCGGCGGCTCGTATCGATGATCTCGCTCCAGGGCCCAAATGCGTCTATTCCGGCCCGTCGGCTACCGACCCCGCCAAGTCGCTCTGCATCAGCAAGGAAAACTTCGCCCGCGATATCTGCGGCGTGATCGACCACTATGCGACGGTCAACGACCTGCCCGCGGCCTTCTTCGCCCGACTGATCTGGCGCGAAAGTCTGTTCCGGCCCAATGCCGTCAGTCCGAAGGGTGCCGAAGGCATCGCGCAATTCATGCCGGGAACGGCGAAGATGCGCGGGCTCAACAACAGCTTCGATGTGGTCGAGGCGCTCGGCAAGTCGGCGGAATATCTGAACGAACTCAAGTCGCGCTACGGCAATCTCGGCTATGCGGCTGCCGCTTACAATGCCGGCGAGAACGGGCTCGAACGTTTTCTCGAGGTCGATTGGCTGCCGGCGGAAACGCGCAACTACGTGCTTGCGATCACCGCTTACAGCGTCGAGGACTGGCGCGACAATCCGCCAAAGATCCTCGACCTGACGCTCGACAAGAACAAGACCTTCATCGACGGCTGCGTGGCACTCGCCAGCACCCGCAATCTGCGCGACATCGAGGTGATCGACGAGGCGGAATGGGCGCCCTGGGGCGTGCAGCTTGCCGCGCATTTCCAGAAGTCGGTGGCGCAGCGATTGTTCGTCAGCGCCGTCAAGCGCCTGCCGGAGCCGATCCGCAGCGAGAAGGCGCTTCTCCTGCGCGAACGCAATGCCAGCTTTGGCCTCAGGATTCGCTACGCCGCACGCATCGGCCGCGAGACCCAGGCGGACGCAAACAAGCTCTGCGCCACGATTCGCAAGAGCGGCGGCGCTTGCCTCGTCTTCCGGAATTGACAGGCATAGAGGGCTGGTCGAAATCGATCCTGGACATGGGCGCGCCCTAGCCTGCGGCGACCCCTTGTCGAAGCGCCGGCCGGTCGTTCAGGCAACCAAGCCCGCGGAGCGTCGTTGCGACAGCCTCGTCGATCGGCGTGTGCGGCTCTTCACCGAGCACCGCGAGCAGCCGTTCGTTCGGCATTCTCAAGGGTTCACGCCAGAGATAACGCATCTTGCGCAACTCCCTGAAGAGCGGAACGAAGGGCGACGCCAGGTCGATCAGCCACCACGGGAAGGTGCGGACGGGAAGCGCGGGCTTGCCAACGACCCGGCGGATCGCCGCAATCATCTCGGTGCCATTGCGGTCGAGGAAGCCCTGCATGTGGTAGACGGCGAAAAGCGGCAGGTCCTCGGCGCGCTCGACAAGGCGGATCATGGTTTCGGCCACATCGGGCAGATAGGCCCATTGATGGCCGATGCCTTCGCGGCCCGGATAGGTAATCGCGCCCAACGGTTTGCCCGGTTTCACCAGCCCTTGCGAAAACCAGTTATTGGCCGCACCGGGACCGAAGAAGTCGCCTGCCCTGACGATGATGACGCCGACACCCGCCTCCGACGCATCCTTCAAGCGACGCTCCATCTCCTTGCGAATTTGGCCCTTGTCGGTGTCCGGGTTCTGCGGTGCGTCCTCCGTCAGGACGGGAAAAGCGTCGCGGCCGAAATTGTAGATCGTTCCTGGCAAAAGGATGCGTGCGCCGGTGACCTTGGCAGCAGCGATCGTATTGTCGAGCATCGGCAGCACCAGGGTGCCCCAATTGCGGTAGCCAGGCGGATTGACCGCGTGCACGATCAGATCGACGTCTTCGGCAGCAGTTCGAACGTCGCTCGCGTTCATGGCGTCGCCTTGCCGCCAGTCGAACGCCGGCTCGGTCTGCGCCGCGGTCGCGGCGTTTCGGTTCAAGGCACGCACCTGCCAGCCACGCCTTTTGAGCCCGCGCGCGACGGCGCTGCCGATACCGCCCGTCGCGCCGAGCACCAGCACGCATCTTGTTTTCTGCTGCATCTCGGTCATGTCACGCTCCATCCGTTTCGATGAAGGCAGGATCACGGATTCACGCGCTAAACGGAATTGCCGAAAAATATTGCACGGCTATACTGAAATGCATGAACAAGATGGATTTGAGCTGGGATTTCTATCGAACCTTCCTCGCGGTTCTTGACGAGGGATCGCTGTCGGCCGCC
This sequence comes from Ensifer sp. ZNC0028, assembly GCF_000799055.1. Taxonomy (NCBI): domain Bacteria; kingdom Pseudomonadati; phylum Pseudomonadota; class Alphaproteobacteria; order Hyphomicrobiales; family Rhizobiaceae; genus Ensifer; species Ensifer sp. ZNC0028. Next base: position 41,627 of record NZ_JTLA01000035.1, on the reverse strand, counting down.
GCTCGCGAGCTTGGCCTGACGCAGCCGACCGTTGGCCGGCACGTGGACGCCATGGAAGCCGCACTCGGCTATCCGCTGTTCGTGCGCTCCCCGCACGGCCTGTTGCCGACCGATGCCGCGCTGGCGCTCAAGCCCTATGCCGAGACGCTCGCCGCGACGTCGGCTGCGCTCTTGCGCGCCGCTTCGAGCCAGCGCGATACTGTCAGCGGCACAGTGCGCGTCAGTGCCAGCGAAGTCATCGGCATTGAGGTGCTGCCGCCGATCCTCACAGAACTGCACGAGGCCTATCCGGAGCTGACGATCGAACTCTCCGCCTCGGACATGGTCGAAGACCTCTTGCGTCAGGAGGCCGATATCGCCGTGCGAATGGTGGCACCCGCGCAGGATGCGCTGATCGCCCGCCATCTCGGCGCGGTTCCCTTGAGCTTTCATGCCCACCGACGCTACATCGAGCGACGCGGTATGCCGCAGACACTGGCCGAGCTTAGCGATCACAGCCTGATCGGCTATGACCGCGAGACGGCGGCGATCCGGGCGATCGTCGCCCGCTCGCCGGAACTGCCGGCGACACGTTTTGCGCTGAAAGCCGATAGCAACCTTGCCCAACTGGCTGCAATCCGCGCCGGCTTCGGCATCGGTATCTGCCAGAACGGGCTTGCGGCGCGCGATCCCGATCTTCTCCCGGTGCTGCCGGACCTGTTCGAGATGAAGCTCGACACCTGGCTGGTGATGCACGAGAACCTGAAGACGGCGCCCCGCTGTCGCGTCACGTTCGACGCGCTTGCCGCGGGGCTGCGGGCCTATATTCGTGGCACTGCGCTCGCAGACGCGAGCACCGAGATCTGATTTCAGGCAGCTCCCGCCGACGGCTCGATACTGGTGCCGCCCCACGAAAAAGCCCGCCAAAATGGCGGGCTTTCTGTTTCCTTGGCACTTCAAGTGAAGCGCTTAATCCTCGGATTCGGCTGGCGTTTCCGGCACACCGTTTTCGATGCCGGCTTCTTCGCCTTCCTCTTCATCGCTCTCCGGCTCGCTGATGCGCTCGACCGACACAACCTTCTCATCCTTGGCGGTCGAGAAGATGGTGACGCCCTTGGTCGCGCGGCTCGCAAGCCGGACGCCATTGATCGGCACGCGGATCAGCTGGCCGCCATCGGAGACGAGCATGATCTGGTCGTTGTCTTCGATCGGGAAGGCAGCAACAAGAACGCCGATTTCCGTCGTCTTCGAGGTGTCGGTGGCGCGGATGCCCTTGCCGCCACGGCCAGAGGTGCGGAAATCGTAGGACGACGAGCGCTTGCCGAAGCCCTTCTCCGAGACCGTCAGCACGAACTGTTCGCGTGCCTTCAGCTCCTCGAAGCGTTCGTTCGACAGCTCTCCGCCGTCAGCGACTTCCTCGCCGACCAGGGCGATTTCTTCCTCGTCGCCATTCGTCGCCCGACGTTCCGCCGCTGCACGCTTGAGATAAGCTGCACGCTCCCACGGTTCGGCCTCGACATGGCCAAGGATCGCCATCGAGATGATGCGGTCGCCGTCGCCGAGGTTGATACCGCGAACACCGATCGAGTTACGGCCGGCAAAGACGCGCACGTCATCGACCGGGAACCGGATGCACTGGCCGAGCGCTGTCGTCAGCATGACGTCGTCACGCTCCGTACAGGTGTCGACGGAGAGGATCTCGTCACCCTCTTCCTCGAGCTTCATCGCGATCTTGCCGTTGCGGTTGACCTGGACGAAGTCCGACAGCTTGTTGCGGCGAACCGTGCCGCGCGTCGTCGAGAACATGACATCGAGGTTTTCCCAGGTCGCCTCGTCCTCAGGCAGCGGCATGATCGTCGTGATGCGTTCGCCGGGTTCCAGCGGCAGCATGTTGATCAGAGCCTTGCCGCGCGATTGCGGCGTGCCGATCGGCAGGCGCCAGACCTTCTCCTTGTAGACGATGCCACGCGAGGAGAAGAACAGAACCGGCGTGTGGGTGTTGGCAACGAATAGCCGGGTAACGAAATCCTCGTCCCGGGTCGCCATGCCGGAGCGGCCCTTGCCGCCACGGCGCTGCGCGCGATAGGTCGTCAGCGGTACGCGCTTGATGTAACCGAGATGCGAGACCGTCACGACCATGTCTTCACGGGCGATGAGATCCTCATCGTCCATGTCGGGGCCGCCCTCCATGATCTCGGACCGGCGCGGCGTGCCGAACTCGTCGCGGATGGCGATGAGCTCGTCCTTGACGATGCTCATGATGCGCAGGCGCGACGACAGGATGTCGAGGTAATCCTTGATTTCCTCGCCGATCTTGTTGAGTTCGTCGCCGATTTCGTCGCGGCCGAGCGCTGTCAGGCGCTGCAGGCGCAGATCGAGAATGGCGCGGGCCTGCTCTTCCGAGAGGTTGTAGGTGCCGTCCTCGTTGATGCGGTGACGCGGGTCGTCGATGAGGCGAATGAGGCTCTCGACGTCGTGGGCCGGCCAGCGGCGCTCCATCAACTGCTCGCGCGCGGTCTGCGGGTCCGGCGCCGTGCGGATCAGCTTGATGATTTCGTCGATGTTGGCGACGGCAATCGCAAGGCCGACGAGCACATGGGCGCGGTCGCGTGCCTTGCGCAGCAGGTACTTCGTGCGCCGGCTAACGACTTCCTCGCGGAACGAGACGAAGGCGCGCAGCATGTCGAGCAGCGTCATGTGCTCCGGCTTGCCGCCGTTCAACGCCACCATGTTGCAGCCAAACGAGGTTTGCAGCGGCGTGTAGCGGTAAAGCTGGTTCAGGATGACATCGGCATTGGCGTCGCGCTTGAGTTCGATCACCACGCGGTAGCCCTGGCGGTCCGATTCGTCGCGCAGGTCCGAGATGCCCTCGATACGCTTCTCGCGCACCAGCTCGGCCATCTTCTCGATCATCGTCGCCTTGTTCACCTGGAACGGGATCTCGGTGATGATGATCTGCTCGCGGTCGCCGCGCATCGGCTCGATATGGGCGCGGCCGCGCATGATGACGGAGCCGCGGCCGGTCTCATAGGCCGAGCGAATGCCCGAACGTCCGAGGATGAGCGCGCCGGTCGGGAAGTCCGGACCCGGGATGATTTCCATCAGTTCCGGCAGTTCGATCGCCGGATTGTCGATCAGCGCCATGCAGCCGTTGATGACTTCGACCAGGTTGTGCGGCGGAATGTTCGTCGCCATGCCGACGGCGATACCGCCAGCGCCGTTGACTAGCAGGTTCGGGAACTTCGCGGGAACGACTGCCGGCTCCTGCAGGGTGCCGTCATAGTTGTCGCGGAAGTCGACCGTTTCCTTGTCGAGATCGTCGAGCAGCGAATGGGCGGCCTTCTGCAGGCGGCATTCGGTGTAGCGCTCTGCTGCCGGCGGGTCGCCGTCGACGGAGCCGAAGTTGCCCTGGCCGTCGATCAGCGGCAGGCGGAGCGACCAGTCCTGCGCCATGCGCGCCAGCGCATCGTAGATCGCGGCGTTGCCGTGCGGGTGGTACTTACCCATCACGTCCCCGGTCACGCGGGCGCATTTGACGTATTTCTTGTTCCAGTCGATGCCGAGCTCGCTCATCCCGTAGAGGATGCGGCGGTGCACGGGTTTCAGACCGTCACGCACGTCGGGAAGCGCGCGGCTGACGATAACGCTCATCGCGTAATCGAGATAGGACCGCTGCATTTCCTCGATGATGGAAATCGGCTCGATGCCTGGCGGAGTTTTTCCGCCGCCGGGGGTGCTTTGCTCAGTCAATGGTGATCACGATCTTTGTTCAGAATCAGTCGGATATTTATAGCGGATTGCCATCGGAAGCGCCAATTTGCGGCCTTCGGCGCCACTTGTCCGCCGGACTGTGAAGATGTCCTTGTAATGCCTTGATTCGCTGTGCGATTCACGCGGTAATCCCAGCAGGGACCGATGAGCCGCACGGCAGTTGTGAACAGTCTTTTGCCGCCGGAGCAGGCTTTTGTAGGGCATGGCGCGCGAAATCGGAAGAGCCGGGCCGCCAATGACGTCCGCGGCGCCCGTTTGCGCCTCACCTGGGCGTAGCGATTGCTGATTAAGTCATTGCTGAGACTTTGTTTGTCTGCCCCTTCCCAATGCCCGGCCGCTTGCCTAACAATGTAGCCATGCCACCGGGAAAACCCGGGGCGAAATCCGGAAGGGGAAACGGATGTTCAATGTCGACCTGTTGGTCAATGCGCTCACCACGCTTCTCGTCACGCTCGATCCGCCCGGCCTCGCGCCGACCTTCCTGAGCCTCACCGTCGGGCTCAGCCGCCAGGAACGCTTTCAGGTGGCCACACGCGGCTCGCTGATCGCCTTCTTCATTCTCGCCGCCTTCGCACTCTTCGGCAACAGCATCCTCGGACTGCTCGGCATCTCGATCGGCGCTTTTCGCATCGCCGGCGGCCTGCTGCTCTTCTGGATCGCCTTCGAGATGATTTTCGAGAAACGCCAGGAGCGCAAGGAAAAGACCGGCGAGAACGCGACGGTCAAGGACCACATTCACAACATCGCGGTCTTTCCGCTGGCCCTGCCGCTCATTGCCGGCCCGGGCGCAATTTCGGCAACGATCCTGCTTGCCGGCTCGTTCCCGACCGCCGTCGAGCGCACTCAGCTCCTGATCGTCATCGCCCTGTCGATGCTCAGCCTCTTCCTGGCGCTGGTCATCGCTGAACGCGTCGATCGCTTTCTGGGTGTCACCGGCCGCGCCATCCTCACACGCCTGCTGGGCGTCATCCTGGCGGCGCTGGCGGTGCAATTCGTCGTCGACGGGGTGAAGTCGGCGATGGCGGTTTAGATCGGGACCCTGGCCAACGTCCCAGCGAAGCCACAACGAAAACGCCACGTCGCAAGGACGTGGCGTTTTCGTCAATAGGATTTGCGTGTCATCAGAACGGAATGTCGTCGTCCATGTCGCGCGAGAAGCCACCGCCCTGGCCGCCTTGACCGCCCTGGCCGCCTCCGGAACGGCCGCCGCCCGAGGACTGGCGAGGCTGATCGTAATCGTCGTAACCGCCGCCGCCATAGTTGCCGCCGCCGCCGAAGTCGCTCGAACCGCCACCGCCGCCACGGCTGACGCCGCCGCCTTCGCCGCGGCCGTCAAGCATCGTCAGTGTCGAGTTGAAGCCCTGCAGCACGACTTCCGTCGAGTAACGGTCGTTGCCGTTCTGGTCCTGCCACTTGCGGGTCTGCAGCGCGCCTTCGATGTAGAGCTTGGCGCCCTTCTTCACATATTGCTCGACGACCTTGCACAGGCCTTCGTTGAACACCACCACCTGGTGCCATTCCGTCTTTTCCTTGCGCTCGCCGCTGTTGCGGTCGCGCCAGGTCTCCGAGGTGGCGATGCGCAGGTTGGCGATCGGCCGGCCGTCCTGCGTGCGCCGGATTTCCGGGTCTGCCCCGACATTTCCGATCAAGATCACCTTGTTGACGCTTCCAGCCATGTTGCTTTTCCCGTGGTTTCACCGGGCCATAGACCCGGCTTGGAATTTCAAGAGCGCGCATCTTAGCGGTCAGAACCCGCCGATACGCCCCGCCTCACACATAATCCACAACAGTTTTGGTCGTTTTATGAGTGATTTGTTCTTTATTTGTTCTAGTATTTGGCTATGATCCTGTCAACCGACTCGAATTGGCCGCCTGTTTTGCCGATTGCGCCTCGACATGGGCGTTAGCGTCATTACATAGGGGGCTTTCAACCGACATGCAAAAGCTGGCTTCCGATGAGTGAACTCAAGACCATCTCCATTCGTGGTGCGCGCGAGCACAATCTGAAAGGCATCGACCTCGATCTGCCGCGCAACAAGCTGATCGTGATGACCGGCCTTTCCGGCTCGGGCAAATCGTCGCTTGCCTTCGATACGATCTATGCTGAAGGCCAGCGCCGTTATGTCGAAAGCCTTTCGGCCTATGCGCGCCAGTTCCTCGAGATGATGCAGAAGCCGGATGTCGACCAGATCGACGGCCTGTCGCCGGCGATCTCGATCGAGCAGAAGACGACCTCGCGCAACCCGCGCTCGACGGTCGGTACCGTCACCGAAATCTACGACTATATGCGCCTACTCTTTGCGCGCGTGGGCGTGCCCTATTCGCCGGCGACGGGTCTGCCGATCGAAAGCCAGACGGTCAGCCAGATGGTAGACCGGGTGCTCGAATTCGGCGAAGGCACCCGCCTTTATATCCTTGCGCCGCTCGTGCGCGGCCGCAAGGGCGAATACAAGAAGGAACTTGCCGAGCTGATGAAGAAGGGCTTTCAGCGCGTCAAGGTCGACGGCACCTTCTACGAAATCGCCGAGGTTCCGGCACTCGACAAGAAGTACAAGCACGACATCGACGTCGTCGTCGATCGCGTGGTCGTCCGCCCCGACCTCGCCTCGCGCCTTGCCGACAGCCTTGAGACCTGCCTGACGCTCGCTGATGGCCTTGCCGTCGCCGAGTTCGCCGACAAGCCGTTACCGCCAGAAGAAACCGCCGCCGGCGGTTCGGCCAACAAGTCGCTGAACGAAACCCACGAGCGCGTGCTGTTTTCGGAAAAGTTCGCCTGTCCGGTTTCCGGCTTCACCATTTCCGAGATCGAGCCGCGGCTGTTCTCGTTCAACAATCCCTTCGGCGCCTGCCCGACCTGCGACGGTCTCGGCAGCCAGCAGAAGATCGACACGGCGCTGATCGTGCCGGAAGAGCATCGGACGCTGCGTGACGGCGCAATTGCGCCCTGGGCGAAATCCTCGTCGCCCTACTACAACCAGACTCTGGAAGCGCTCGGCAAGGTTTTCGGCTTCAAGCTCGGCAGCCGCTGGAACGAGTTGTCGGCTGCGGCGCAGAACGCAATCCTGCACGGAACGGAAGAAAAAATCGTCTTCCATTACGAGGATGGCGCCCGCTCCTACAACACCACCAAGAACTTCGAAGGCATCGTGCCCAACCTCGAGCGCCGCTGGAAGGAAACCGACAGCGCCTGGGCGCGCGAGGAGATCGAGCGTTATATGTCGGCTGCGCCCTGCCCGGCCTGCGCCGGTTTCCGCCTGAAGCCGGAAGCGCTGGCGGTCAAGATCGACAAGCTGCATATCGGTCAGGTGACCGAGATGTCGATCCGCATCGCCCGTGACTGGTTCGAGGCCCTGCCGGAACGTCTGAATGCCAAGCAGAACGAAATCGCCGTCCGCATCCTGAAGGAAATCCGCGACCGACTGCGCTTCCTCAACGACGTCGGTCTCGAATATCTGAGCCTGTCGCGCAATTCCGGAACGCTTTCAGGCGGTGAAAGCCAGCGCATCCGGCTGGCCTCGCAGATCGGCTCGGGGCTGACAGGCGTTCTCTACGTGCTCGACGAGCCGTCGATCGGCTTGCATCAGCGCGACAACGCCCGCCTGCTCGACACGCTTCGGCATCTGCGCGACATCGGCAACACGGTGATCGTCGTCGAGCATGACGAAGACGCGATCCTGACGTCCGATTATGTCGTCGATATCGGCCCGGCTGCCGGCATCCACGGCGGCGAGGTCATCGCACAGGGGTCGCCATCGGACATCATGGCCAATCCGAAATCGCTGACCGGCAAATATCTGTCCGGCGAGCTTTCGGTCGCCGTTCCCTCCGAACGCCGCAAGCCGAAGAAGAAAAAGGAAATCACCGTCGTCGGCGCCCGCGCCAACAACCTGAAGAACGTCACCGCCTCGATCCCGCTCGGCGTCTTCACCGCTGTTACCGGCGTCTCCGGCGGCGGCAAGTCGACCTTCCTGATCGAGACGCTCTACAAGGCCGCCGCCCGCCGTATCATGGGCGCGCGCGAAAACCCGGCCGAGCACGACCGCATCGATGGCTTCGAGCATATCGACAAGGTAATCGACATCGACCAGTCGCCGATCGGCCGTACCCCGCGCTCGAACCCGGCGACTTATACCGGCGCCTTCACGCCGATCCGCGATTGGTTTGCCGGTCTGCCGGAGGCAAAGGCCCGCGGCTATCAGCCGGGCCGCTTCTCCTTCAACGTCAAGGGGGGCCGCTGCGAGGCCTGCCAGGGCGACGGCGTCATCAAGATCGAGATGCACTTCCTGCCGGACGTCTACGTCACCTGCGACGTCTGCCATGGCAAGCGCTACAACCGCGAAACGCTCGACGTGCATTTCAAGGGCAAGTCGATCGCCGACGTGCTCGATATGACCGTCGAGGAAGGCGTCGACTTCTTCGCCGCGGTCCCTTCGGTGCGCGACAAGCTCGTCACGCTCAACCAGGTCGGTCTCGGCTATATCAAGGTCGGCCAGCAGGCCAACACGCTTTCGGGCGGTGAAGCCCAGCGCGTCAAGCTCGCCAAGGAACTGTCGAAGCGCTCGACCGGTCGCACGCTCTATATCCTCGACGAGCCGACCACCGGCTTGCATTTCCACGATGTAGCCAAGCTTCTTGAAGTCTTGCATGAGCTGGTCAACCAGGGCAATTCGGTCGTCGTCATCGAGCACAATCTGGAAGTCATCAAGACCGCCGACTGGGTGATCGACTTCGGCCCTGAAGGCGGCGACGGCGGCGGCGAGGTCATCGCCAAGGGTACACCGGAAGAGATCGTGAAGGAGAAGCGGTCCTATACCGGCCAGTTCCTGAAGGAGCTGCTGGAGCGCCGCCCGATGAAAAAGGTCGAAGCGGCGGAGTAAATCAGCCGATCTGATCGGCGCGCTTTAGGAGTGTTGGCATGATGCGGCCTGCTCGTCTCGAAGATCTGGCCGCCGTGCAGAGCGTGACGGAGGCGGCCTATGAGCCCTATCGGGCGCTGCTTGGTGGGCCGCCGCTCCCGGTCACCGAAGACTACGCGCCTCGTATCCTTCGCGGCGAAGTCTGGCTTCGGGAGCGAAATGAGGCTGTGTCGGCGCTTGCCGTTGTCGAACGGCACGCCGATCACCTTATGATCTTCAGCCTCGCGGTTGCCCCGGCCTATCAGCGCCAGGGGCTCGGTATCGAATTGCTGCGCTTCGTGGATGCCAAGGCGGCCGAGTGGGGCTTGTCCGAGGTGCGGCTCTACACCAATTCACGCATGGAGCGAAACATTGCGCTCTATCGCGCCTATGGATTTCAAGAAACGGGTCGCCGACCCAATCCCTATCGTCCAGGGTGGACACTCGTGGACATGACGAAATCGATCAAAGAGTAAAAAAGTAGGCGGTCAAGCGAGGGCCGTCGTTGAGGAGGATGGCATGGCAAAATCCGGAAAGATTCGCGTTGGTATCGGCGGCTGGACCTTCGAGCCCTGGGAAGGCACCTTCTATCCCGACACACTGGCAAAGAAGCGGCAGCTTGAATTCGCCGGCAAAGAGCTGCGGGCGATCGAGGTGAACGGCACCTATTACTCGTCGCAGAAGCCGGAGACCTTCGCCAAGTGGGCGTCGGAAGTGCCTGATGATTTCATCTTCTCCCTGAAGGCGAGCCGCTTCGTCACCAACCGCAAGGTTCTGTCGGAAGCCGGTGAATCCATGGAGCGTTTCCTGACGCAGGGCCTGACCGAGCTCGGCCCCCATCTCGGCCCCATCCTCTGGCAGTTCGCGCCGACGAAGAAGTTCGAGCCCGACGATTTCGAAGGCTTTTTGAAGCTTCTGCCGGAGAAACAGGACGGCTTGCCGCTGCGCCATGTGGTCGAGGTCCGCAACCCGACCTTCCAGTCTCCGGATTTTGTCTCGCTGCTGGAGAAATACGGCGTCGCCGTCGTGCTCGCCGAACATGCGGACTATCCGATGATCGCCGATGTCACCGCCGATTTCGTCTATCTCCGCCTGCAGAAGGGCAGCGACGAGATCAAGACCTGCTATGCCGCCGACAAGCTCGACCTGTGGGCCGACCGCGCCAAGGCGTTTGCAGCCGGCGACGAGCCGGGCGGCCTTGAGAAAAGCGCGCCTGATCGCAAGGCCAAGAAGGAACCGCGCGACGTGTTTGCCTACTTCATCACCGAAGGCAAGGTGAATGCGCCGAACGGCGCACGCGAGCTGCAAAAGCGCGTCGACTGACATCAGCGGGGCCAGATTGCGCGCAGACGCGTCTGGCCCGCTTGGGGTGCATCGGCGCCCAAGAGGCCTCCCACGCGTTGGTCCCAGGCCTGTCGCAGGGCGTCGATGAGCCGCCGTGTCGCGGGCTGCGCCAACGTCGGCTGTGCACCAAATGCCGGTGCTTACCGGACCGCTAAAAACGAATCACTGTCCCACCCCATATCGCTTTCGCTGACGCAACCGAGCCTTCCGTAAGGGACACTTTTTATGCGGGTTTTTACCCGTCAAAATTTCGTTTGCGCGCCGACCGTTGCGTCAGTTTCACAGGCAACCTCCGGAAGTGCCTGATTTTCATGGCATTGGCCGATGTCCCCGTTTTCCACAGCTGACCCACACAACATCTAGCGCTCAAACTTCCGTCATAAACCACCCCTTGACGCCCCCGGACGATTCACGGTTAATGGATTTCACGTTGCAACGGCGGCGGACCGGATTGTTCAAGTCCCGGTTCCTCTCCCAAAATCGGCGGTTCTGAAAGGCGGCAGTCATGGATTTCACCATGGGGTCGCCCTGAGGATTTCTGTGCGATTTTTCGGGTCCACCGGGGCAATATTTGGCTGGCATGAAGAAGTTGTTGATACTATATTTAGTATTTGCAGCCAGCCTATCTCACAAGATACAGGGTCACCCAATTATGGGTTTCTCTCCAAGGACGGAAGCTGAGACTGGCTGCGGGATGCCCCTCGCGGCCGGGCGGGGACAATTGCGCCTGTGGCGGGCGCTAGGCAACACGAAGGACCAGGGACAATGAAGATCGAACGTCGTTTCACGAAAGCCGGGCAATCCGCCTATGCGGAGATCGAATTCCGCAAGGCTACGAGTGAAATCAAGAACCCCGATGGTTCGATCGTTTTCCGCCTTGCCGATATCGACGTGCCGGCTCAGTTCAGCCAGGTTGCCGCCGACATTCTCGCGCAGAAGTATTTCCGCAAGGCCGGCGTACCCGCCAAAATGAAGCGCGTCGAGGAGAACGATGTCCCCTCCTTCCTCTGGCGCGCGGTTCCCGACACGGATGCGCTGAAGGCGCTGCCGAAGGATGAGCAATACGGTTCCGAAACCGATGCCCGCCAGGTCTTCGATCGCCTGGCCGGCACCTGGGCCTATTGGGGCTGGAAGGGCGGCTACTTCGACACCGAAGAAGACGCCTCCGCCTTCCAGGACGAACTTGCCTACATGCTCGCCACGCAGCGCGTCGCGCCGAACTCGCCGCAATGGTTCAACACCGGCCTGCACTGGGCCTATGGCATCGACGGTCCTGGCCAGGGCCACTTCTATGTCGACCCCTTCACCGGCAAGCTGACGAAGTCGAAGTCGGCTTACGAGCATCCGCAGCCGCATGCCTGCTTCATCCAGTCGGTCGGTGACGATCTCGTCAACGAAGGCGGCATCATGGATCTCTGGGTGCGCGAAGCGCGCCTGTTCAAGTACGGCTCCGGCACCGGCTCCAACTTCTCCTATCTCCGCAGCGAAGGCGAAAAGCTCTCAGGCGGCGGCAAGTCCTCCGGCCTGATGTCGTTCCTGAAGATCGGCGACCGCGCCGCCGGCGCGATCAAGTCGGGCGGCACCACCCGCCGCGCCGCCAAGATGGTCGTCGTCGACATCGACCATCCGGATATCGAGGAATACATCAACTGGAAGGTCAAGGAAGAGCAGAAGGTTGCCGCCCTCGTCACCGGTTCCAAGGTCGTCGCCAAGCATCTGAAGGCGATCATGAAGGCCTGCGTCAACTGCGACGGCACGGACGACGCCTGCTATGACCCGAAGCAGAACCCGGCACTGAAGCGCGAAATCCGCGCCGCCAAGCAGGCGCTGGTTCCGGAAAACTATGTCCAGCGCGTCATCCAGTTCGCCAAGCAAGGCTACAAGGACCTCGAGTTCAAGACCTACGACACCGACTGGGATTCGGAGGCCTACCTCACGGTTTCGGGCCAGAACTCCAACAACTCGGTCTCGATCAAGGACGACTTCCTGCGCGCCGTCGAAACCGATGGCGATTGGCACCTGACCGCCCGCAAGGACGGCCGCGTCATGAAGACGCTGAAGGCACGCGACCTCTGGGAATCGATCTCCTACGCCGCCTGGGCGTCGGCCGATCCGGGCCTGCACTTCAACACGACGATGAACGACTGGCACACGAGCCCCGCCGCCGGCCCGATCCGCGCGTCGAACCCGTGCTCGGAGTACATGTTCCTCGACGACACCGCCTGCAACCTCGCCTCCCTGAACCTGATGACGTTCAAGGACGCGGCGACCAAGCGCATCAACATTGCCGACTACGAGCACGCCGTCCGCCTGTGGACCATCGTTCTCGAAGTCTCGGTCATGATGGCGCAGTTCCCGTCCCGCGAGATTGCCGAGCTTTCCTACGAATACCGCACGCTCGGCCTCGGCTACGCCAATATCGGCGGCCTGTTGATGTCCTCGGGCATTCCCTATGACAGCGCCGAAGGCCGCGCCATTGCCGGTGCGCTGACCGCGATCATGACCGGCATCTCCTACGCCACCTCGGCCGAGATGGCCGAGAAGCTGGGTCCGTTCCCGGGCTTTGCGCCGAACCGCGACAACATGCTGCGCGTCATCCGCAACCACCGCCGCGCCGCCTATGGCGAGACGACCGGTTACGAAGCGCTGTCGGTCAACCCGGTTGCGCTCATCCATGGTGACAATCCGGATCAGGACCTCGTCATCCACGCCATGAGCGCGTGGGACAAGGCCCTGGAGCTTGGCGAAAAGCACGGCTACCGCAACGCCCAGGCAACGGTTATCGCGCCGACCGGGACGATCGGTCTCGTCATGGACTGCGACACGACCGGCATCGAGCCTGACTTCGCGCTGGTCAAGTTCAAGAAGCTTGCCGGCGGCGGCTACTTCAAGATCATCAACCGCGCCGTTCCGGAAGCGCTGCGCTCGCTCGGCTACGGCGAAAGCCAGATCGCCGAGATCGAGGCCTACGCGGTCGGCCACGGCAACCTGAACCAGGCGCCGGCGATCAACCCGTCGACGCTGAAGGCCAAGGGCTTCACCGACGAAAAGGTGGAAGCGGTCAACGCCGCGCTGAAGAGCGCCTTCGACATCAAGTTCGTCTTCAACCAGTGGACGCTCGGCGCCGACTTCCTGAAGGGCACGCTGAAGGTCACCGACGAACAGCTCGGTTCGATGGACTTCAACCTGCTCGACCACATGGGCTTCTCCAAGAAGGACATCGAAGCGGCGAACATCCACGTCTGCGGCGCGATGACGCTGGAAGGCGCACCGTTCCTCAAGAACGAGCACCTGCCCGTCTTCGATTGCGCCAACCCCTGCGGCAAGATCGGCAAGCGTTACCTGTCGGTCGAAAGCCACATCCGCATGATGGCCGCCGCCCAGCCGTTCATCTCGGGCGCGATCTCCAAGACGATCAACATGCCGAACGAGGCGACCGTCGAGGACTGCAAGAACGCCTACATGCTCTCCTGGAAGCTGGCGCTGAAGGCAAACGCGCTCTACCGCGACGGCTCCAAGCTGTCGCAGCCGCTGAACGCCTCGCTGATCGAGGACGACAAGGACGAGGATGCGCTGGAGGATCTGATCCAGGCGCCCGCCGCCGCCCAGGCCGTCACCATCACCGAGAAGATCGTCGAGCGCGTCATCGAGAAGGTGATCCGCGCCCGCGAAAAGCTGCCGAACCGCCGCCAGGGCTACACCCAGAAGGCCGTCGTCGGCGGTCACAAGGTATATCTGCGCACCGGCGAGTTCGGTGACGGCCGCCTCGGCGAGATCTTCATCGACATGCACAAGGAAGGCGCCGCCTTCCGTGCGATGATGAACAACTTCGCGATCGCCATCTCGCTCGGCCTGCAATACGGCGTACCGCTCGAAGAGTATGTGGAGGCCTTCACCTTCACCAAGTTCGAGCCGGCCGGCATGGTCCAGGGCAACGACGCGATCAAGAACGCGACGTCGATCCTCGACTACGTCTTCCGCGAACTGGCGGTTTCCTATCTCGGCCGTCACGATCTTGCTCACGTGGATACGTCCGATTTCGGCAACACCGCACTCGGCAAGGGCATCCAGGAAGGCAAGACCAACCTGATCTCGACCGGCTGGACCCGCGGCTACAAGCCGACGATCGTCGGCGGCACGGGCGAGCGGGCCTCCAGCGAGCCCAAGGGCTCGTCGACGGGTGCCCCCGCTCGCGCCTCCTCGGGTGCGACCGTGACGGCGATCGCCGGCAACACGGTGCGCAAGCTGGAAACGACGACCGCGATCGCCACTTCGGAAATCGTCGCTTTCAAGCGCGACTATGAAGAGCGGGCTGCGGAGCTGGCAGAAGAGATCGCCGACGAAGTCGAGCAGGAAGTCACCGCCCTCTTCTCCGACAAGGCGGCCGCCGAAGCGGCATCGGCCAAGTCGGATGCCAAGAAGGTTGAAGCCGAACGCCGCGCCCGCTCGATCATGCAGGGCTACACCGGCAACATGTGCACCGAGTGCCAGAACTTCACGATGGTGCGCAACGGCACCTGCGAGAAGTGCGACACCTGCGGCGCAACGAGCGGCTGCAGCTGAGCACCACGTCGTCGGTGACGACGACGGCCGACTGTCGACTGCAATCATTGCCAACCCGAAGTTCTCTTCGGGTTGGATTGCTTTAGAGAACAAAACGAGAATTTATGGACCGAGCCGACATTTGACCGAGGCCCCGTGATGCCACCCCCGATCATCGACATCATTCTCGAAGACCCGAACCGGGATGACCTCAGCGGCATCGTTGCGCCGCTGGATGCCTACAACGATGCCCATAGCGGCATGGTCGACCTACCCGGTTTTGCCATCGTGCTTCGCGATCCGGAGACGAAAGTCGCGACGGGTGGGCTCTATGCGACCGATGGATATGGCTGGGCCTTTATCCGTTACCTCGCCGTTCCCGATGAATACCGCGGCCAAGGCCTTGGCCGACGCCTGATCGAGGAAGCGGAGAAGATCGCGCGCCAGCGCGGCTATGTCGGCCTCTGGCTCGACACCTTCGAATTCCAGGCCCGGCCGTTTTATGAAAAGCTCGGCTTCGAGGTCTTTGGTGAACTCGAAGGCGGTGAAGGGGCGATTGCGCGCTACTTTCTGAAGAAGCGGTTCTGACGTCGGAAAGTCACGCCCCGAAGAAGCAACCGCGTTTTCTGCCCTCCGAAAGCAGCAGCATGCGGCGGCGACACGATGCACGACCGCCGACGCCACCGGACAGCGAGTGCCTTGTTGCCCTACAACGCGTTCAGGGTCACCCGAAGCGCCGGCTGCCGTTGACGTCCTTGCCGATGATCTCCCGGATAATGGTCAGGGTTTCCTTCGCCGCCTCCTTGGGTGCAAGTGCGGTATCGGCAACGTTGCTGACCAGCTTCGTCATGTCGTGATCGATGTCCTTCTCCGCCCAACGCTTTCCTTTGGCGACGGTGATGTAGACCGAGTAGGCATGATGCATGGTCCCGGGCCGCTCGCCGATGATGTGGAGAATTCCTCGAAACGTGTTGGGATCGGCCTCGGCGAACAACGTCTCGCCGATCCTGTAGCCGGCCCGCACTCTGCCGCTGGTGACCAGGATGTTCTTGTCGCTCACCGAGACGCCGGCATCGCCGAGCAGCCTGCGCATTTCCTCCAGATAGGGCGAAAGGTGGCCGTCATCCATGATGGCCTTGGCGTTCAGGCCATCTGAAATGACGATCTGGCCCTTGGGCATATCGCCTTTCCACGACGCCCTGATCGCTTCGATCGCCTTGATTGAGTCCGGGCTCAGCGTTTCACCGGTGGTCGGGTGTGCGATGTAGTCGTTCCGATCCTTGGACAGGGTGCGAACCGGGACGACACTGGGCACGGCCGCAATGAAATCCGGCGTAAGTTCGGCCCAAAGCGAGAGTTTGGCGTCGTCGTAAAGACCCCTCACCTTCGTCGCAAGCGTCGGGTTGAGATCCCATATATTCTCGCCATGGCCCGTCGCCAGATCCACGCCCCTTGCCTCGACTTCCGTCATCATCCGCCGGCCCTCGGCGTAAACCTTGTCCTTCGGCCGCTTGTCCCCCTTGGCAAGGCGGTACTGGTAATAGACCCAGAGGGGATCGCCATAATTTGACGTGTAGGTGTTGTCCTTGCCGACTATTCCAAGTCGTTTGTAGAAATCCCACATCGCATCGTTGACCTTGAAGCCGAACTTATCCCGCACGCGCACGTGATCCTGAAATGCGGTCGTGAGATAACTCAGCATCGGGTCGTTCTTGGTAGGCAGAGCAATCAGGTAGGCCGGGTTGGCCGGCATGATCTGGTCCTGGCACCAATCGAGATCGTCCAGGCTGACGGTCATGTGCAGCGTGGTGCAAATGTCGAGGCCGATGGTCAGGCCGTGGAGCTTGCCCATCACCATGTCCTCGAGGCAGCACCGCACGAGTTGTTCCCGGCTCTTGAACACTTCAGGCCCAATGAAGCCGGCGACATCGTTGACATGCAGCCATGCGCCCTTCGGCTGCACTTTCGCAAGCTCCATGCCGATGGCCCGGCTGAACCCGTACTTCCGGGACTCAAGCACCATCATGTCGACACCGTTTGCCGCGCCGTTGGTGAATTCCGATCCTTGCCCGGTTTCGAAGTAGAGACCGTAGCGCTCCCCTGCCTTCACGCTTGCATATTTCAGGATCTTCTCATTGGTGATGTCGAAGATCTTGTTGCAATCATCCGTACCGGCAAGGCTCTGGAACACGGTGGAAACTGTGCCGGGAAAGTCTTGGCTGACCTCACCCTGGACGTCGATGTGGGCAAGCACGCACCAGGGGATGACGTCCACCAGCTTGAACGTATCCACGATGTCCTTCAGCGCCCGCTGCACCGTGACGACGCTGTCGACGGTGCTGTCCACCGGGTTGGTACCGATGACGATATCTCCGGTCGCGTAGGAGAACGCATCGAAGACTTGCCACATGATGTCGTCGGGATGGTCGGTCGGCGAATTCGGCTGGATCCGTGCGCCCATGTATCCTTTGGCCCCCAACTTGGTCCCGGGCATGACATTGAAGATCTTCTGGCTGACGGCGATCAGTTCGTCATTGCTCATCAGCTTCGGCACACAGCCGATGGTATCGCTGGTCAGGCCATACATGACGCCTTTGATCTCATCTTCCGATTTGGTCAGAAGAAATTCCTTCAGCTGGCCCATGGTCCAGTCCTTCAGCTTTTCCTGCTGGACCTTGTCGGTGGTCTGCCAGATCAGTCGTTGCAGATCGTCCTCAAACAGAGGGTGACGATCGAGGTCTGCGATCTTCGTTCTTGCCAGCAGGGCGCGTGCGTTCGTTCGGGACGCGTCACTGTCCGCAGCCACACCGATTGTTTGGTCGCCTTCCTTGAAGGCATTCGCGCATCCCAGCACCTGCCGATAGGTCGTCTCGTCAAAGCCACCCTTGATCCTGCTGATATAGGCGAAGACGTCCTCATCCTGCTTCACCTCGTCGATTGCGAGGTTGCTTGCGCCCGCTGCGGCACGGGCAGCGTGACTGTAGGCGGTCAGCGTGGCCGCTGCGGTCCCCGCCACCAGCAGGAGGTCGCGCCTGGACAGTGCATGCTGGTCTGAGAACATGCCTTTGCGCATTGCCATTTCCTTTCCGCAAAAGGTCTATCGGCATTTCGCCGGACGACTCACTGGCGACTGGCGATTGAAGGAAAGCGCACAAGAATAAATGCTCGACACGTGTCACGTGGGCATGGACCCGCGAGCATCGGCCAGCCGGGCCAAGTCGATTACTGCAGGCTCATCACGATGCGACCGTCGATCTTGCCCGCTTCCATGCGGCGGAAGATCTCGTTGATATTCTCGAGGCTATCCCACGAGAAATGCGGCGCGACCTTGCCTTCGGCGGCGAATTGCAGCGATTCCTCCAGGTCCTGGCGAGTGCCGACGATCGAACCACGCACCGTGATGCGCTTCAGAACCGTTTCAAAGACCGGCACAGAGATCATTCCGGGGGGCAGGCCGACGAGCGCCATGGTGCCGCGCGAGCGCAGGAAACCGAACGCCTGCTCCATCGCAGCCGGCGAGACGGCCGTCACAAGCGCTCCATGCACGCCGCCGGTAGCCTTGATGACCTGCTCGACCGCATCCTTCGCCTTGCCGTTGACCGTTATGTCGGCGCCCAGTTGCTTTGCCAACGCCATCTTGTCGTCAAAAATGTCGGCGGCGACGACATGCATGCCCATCGCCTTTGCGTATTGCACGGCCATGTGGCCGAGCCCACCTATGCCGGAAACTGCAACCCATTCGCCGGGACGGACTTCGGTCTCCTTCAATCCCTTGTAGACGGTCACACCCGCGCAGAGCACCGGCGCGGCAGGGCCGAACTCCAGCGCTTTCGGCAGGCTGCCGACGAAATCAGGATCCGCCAGTCCATACTCCGCAAACGTTCCGTTGACCGAATATCCCGTATTCGACTGGGCCGCGCACAGCGTCTCCCAGCCGGTACGGCAATGCGGACAGTAGCCGCAGGCGCTGTGAAGCCAGGGAACGCCGACCCGGTCTCCCTCTTTCACTCTTTTGACGCCGGCGCCGACCGCCGAGACATAGCCGACGCCCTCGTGTCCGGGAATGAACGGTGGACTGGGTTTTACCGGCCAGTCTCCATTTGCGGCATGGAGATCGGTATGGCACACGCCCGTTGCTTCGTATTTGACCAGGATCTGCCCCGGCTGCGGCGTTGGCACCGCCAATTCGTCGATCGTCAGCGGCGCCCCGAATTGCCGGACCACGGCCGCCTTCATCATCTGAGCCATTTGCCAATCCTCCTCCAATCGCCGGGCCACGGAGAGGTTTCTGATGGGAACAGCGGGCCGGCAGGGGCCTATCTCACATACGAAAATCGTGTAATTGGCGCGGGCATCATGGCGTTCACAACCAGTGCCCGGACGGCATTTCATGGTTGGCGTGTATCGCCGACACTTCAACGAGGCTCATGGAGCGCCATCGTCCGGTTGCAGGGTAAACCCGCCGGCAGAGTTCGACAATGGGTGGAGTTCAGAAGCGATTCAGAGCCCGACGGCCTCGCTCCTACTAGCCGGATCGAGCAACACTTATCGGGCAACGACGTTCGAGCGGGCGTGCTGGCGCGCGTCTATTGACAGGCTCGGCGGCCGTCGTGTTGACTGGATGGCACGGGGCCGTAGCTCAGTTGGGAGAGCGCCGCAATCGCACTGCGGAGGTCGAGGGTTCGACTCCCTTCGGCTCCACCAAGGCAAACAGAATTGAGCCAATTGCCGAAGCACTGGAAGAGTGGCTGATTTGTAATCAGCAGATCGCAGGTTCGAGTTTCTCTGGGGACACCACTCGTCCCGGCCACCGCCCGGCCTTCGCGCAACAACGCCCGCTCACGCGCCCCTGTTTTCAGAGGCTGAACGGATCCCGCGCGGAGCGTTTTTCGCTCGGTGCATTGAACGGATCCGCCTTCTTCTCCTTGGACTTGCGGCCTTCGTCGGCGATGATCTCGTCCACTGCCTTCTGGCACTTCATCAGCTCTTCGGCCGCGGGGCCGGTGCCGCGCAGGCTGAGATTGGCGATGACGCGATCTTCGAACGCGATGGCTAGGCCCCGCTTGCGCACGAAGCCCGTCAGGAACTCGGCGTCGGTGACGTTCACGAACAGAAACTTTCCGCTCGCGTCGCCAGCGGCGGTCGCCGAAGCGCTCCAGGGCTCGGTCTTGTCGAAGCGGAACGTCAGGTCGTATTCCTTGCCGACCTCGAGCGACCGCCAGTCGTCGCTGGCGAAGCTCATGTAGAGCGGCGACTCAGAGCCCTTGGGATAGAACCCCAGCCGCAAGGTGACGCCGCCGTCGAATTCCGACGAGATGAAGCAGGAGCCCTCCATCGAGGTGTCGGATGCAACGGTCCAGCCGTCGACGTCCTTCCACTTGATGATTTCGGACTCCTCAGCCGCGGCCGATCCCGCGGCGATCAGACAGCTTACCAATCCGACCAGCAATCTACGCATGCAAAACCCCCGTTTGCCCGCATTTTGATAGGTCCCCGCGCCGCTGTCGAGGGTACCGAGCCCGATACCAGCAACATTTTAGGAATATTCACCTCTCTGCGGCAAGCGGACGCGCCCATCACATGGCGAAAGGATCTTTCGACGACTTGGTCTGGCCGCCACCGGCAAAGGGATCGTTGTTCGGGGCAGTGCCACCGGCGCCGGCAAAGGGATCGTTCGCTGCCCCCTGCCCGCCATTCGGGATCAAGGCGCTCACCGCCTCCTGACATTTGAACATCTCGCTCACCGCTTTCATCGAATCGCGCAGGCTGAGGCTCGCGACGACGCGTCCCTCGAAGGCCAGCGCCAAGGTGTTCTTGCGAACGAATTCGGTAAAGAAGTCGGTGTTGGAAAAGTTGACGACGAGGGCCTTGGCGCCGGTAAGATCGACGCCGAACGCAACGGCCGGCCACTGGCGACCACGGTCGAGCTGCAAGGCGACATCGTATTCCCGCTGCGGCTCGATGGATTTCCAGTCGGCATTGCCGATCGAAAGAAACGCCAGGTTCGCCGACCCCCGCGGATAAAAGCCGATACGAAGGATCGCACCCGCATCATAGCTCGTCGCGGCGTAACACGAGCCTCCCAGGGAAGGATCGGAACCCACCGTCCAGGCGTTGATCCGTTTCCAGATGTTCGAACGCCCTTCTTCAGCAGACGCCGCTCCGGCCGTGAGCAACAGACCGAGCACCACCAACGACAATCTACGCATGCAATTACCCCACTTTCCACGCAAAGTTATCTTTTTTTGACCTCCTGTCGAGACGGTGAAGCCCCTTCCTCGCAGGGATTTTTGCGCATCCCCCACCCCCGGCCCCAGAGCCGATAGTGCCAGTGCGTTCTTCGCCCGTCGCAAGAGGAACGGTCAAGATGAACTCGAGGTGCAGCGGCTGGCGCAAATCAGACACAGCCTGCAGGCAAAGAGCTGTTGAACACGGCAGAGTGATCGCCATGCTTGCTGGACTTCGGAACGAAAGCACGGTTCACATCGTTTCCCACCCTGTAGTGCCACCCCCTTCATCAAGTGGACGTTCCCCGTGCTTGCCGCCCTGCTTCTCGCTTCGATAGTCGCATCGCCCAATATGCCTGACGTCAAGCTCAGCGCTGCGACGGTGGATGAACTCCAGACCGATTTCGAACGGGCCGTGCCGTGCCACCAGATCGATGGACGCAACGTGTGGAAGGGCGCGCTGGCGTTCTACATCCAGTCCTTCGTTTATGACGGCGACACGCCCGTCGCGACCGACGCGGCCGACGCGGTGCTTCCGGAAGACAACAGCGCAGAGACGGTGAAGGAGTTCGAGGACGCCTGCTCGACCTCGCAAGCGACCTAAATCTCTCCTCATAGAGCCCCGCGATTCGCTCGAATCAGCTGCGCGACTGGCGCCTGCCGGCGCGTTTTTGGCACGCAACCGTCGCCGAAAAGCGCCCTGCTCCCGCAAAAGTGACCGATAGACACCCGCAGAAGCGGCCAATTGCCTGAATTCACGGAATTTTAGGCACTTGCGGAACACATATGGAACAGATAGTGTCTGTTCTTGATTTGTTTCACGCCTCTGGAGCGACGTGCCATGCTGACCCGCAAGCAACAGGAATTGCTTCTGTTCATTCACGAACGCATGAAGGAGTCGGGCGTACCGCCGTCATTCGATGAAATGAAGGATGCGCTCGACCTGGCGTCGAAGTCCGGCATCCACCGTTTGATCACCGCGCTCGAAGAACGCGGCTTCATTCGCCGGCTGCCGAACCGGGCGCGCGCGCTCGAAGTCATCAAGCTTCCGGAAGCTTACGCCGCCGGCCAGCAGCAGCCGCGCAGGGGCTTCTCGCCGAGCGTGATCGAAGGCAGCCTTGGAAAGCCGCCGGCGGCCGCTCCTGCCGCGCCGAAGCCCGCCCCGGTTGCCGAAAGCACGTCCGTTTCCGTCCCGGTGATGGGGCGCATCGCTGCCGGCGTTCCGATCTCGGCAATCCAGAACAACACCCACGACATCACCGTGCCGCTCGACATGATCGGCAGCGGCGAACATTACGCCCTTGAAGTGAAGGGCGATTCGATGATCGAGGCCGGCATCTTCGATGGCGACACGGTGATCATCCGCAACGGCAACTCGGCCAATCCCGGCGACATCATCGTGGCGCTCGTGGACGACGAGGAGGCGACGCTGAAGCGCTTCCGTCGCAAGGGCGCGTCGATTGCGCTCGAAGCCGCCAACCCCGCCTACGAGACGCGCATCTTCGGACCGGATCGCGTGAAGATCCAGGGCAAGCTTGTCGGGCTGATCCGCCGCTACCATTGAGCTGCAGACAGCACACCGAATCAAAAAAGAGCCTCGCCAAGGCAATTGGCGAGGCTCTTTCTATTTCGGGTGAAATCCAGATTGTCTATTCGTGGATCGTATATTCTCCGAGCTCGCAGAGATCCTGCGTGTCCTCGGTCGTATCGAGGGCCGAGCCCTCCTCGAATTCGAATCGCATGTCGTATTTGCAGACGTCCCGCCCGTCGGCAATGGTGATCTCCATGCTCTCGCCGGGGTTCAGGACCTGCCGACCGAAAACATCGTCTTCCCACTCATTGACGCCGACCGGTGACGTATAGAAGTTCGTCAGTACCACGCTGGTGTTGTTCTTCAGCTGGAAAACCAGGTCGTCAGCGTGCGCCTCAATAGCGGTCGCCGCAAAACACGCCAACGCCGTCAGGATCAGTCTCTTTTTCATTGATGCCATTGCCTCCGTTCTTAATGTTGACGGACGCTACCGATGCGGCTGATCTCAGCGGAGTCATCGTTCCCCCTCTACCGATTTCACCGAAGCGATAAGATCCGACGGAGGCATAGGAGACGTGGCTTGCGCGGACGTGGGGTCGCGAAACGACCCGCGCTGCCCTAAGGCAGAACGTCAAACCAATTCAAACGAGGTGAGATTTTTGGAGGCCTCGCCCGGAATTGAACCGGGGTACAAGGATTTGCAGTCCTCTGCGTCACCACTCCGCCACGAGGCCTCACAGCTCGGATAACCAAGCGTTGGCGCGGATTTAGAATGATTGCAGAAAAACCGCAAGAGGCATTTTCTGAAAAACGCGCCGTCGATTTGTTGGATAGATACTTTCCACAGAACGATCGCCGATGCCCGCCGATCGGCTCCCGGTTGATCTCAGCACCAGGGCGTCGGGCGTCCATCCCACGGGCGCACGAGCCCCTCGGAGACAAGCACGCGTCCAAGAGATTGATCGCCACGGGTAACCAGGCGCAGTTTTTCGCCGGCCTTGGCGTCTGATCGCCCGCCTGCCGAAACCAGCTTGAAGTCGCCCGCGTTCAGCAACTCGCGCAGGCGCTGCTTGGCGTAGAAGCCGCGCGAACGCTCCTTGTCGCAGCTTGCCTGGCGGATTCGCGGCGCATCGACGTCGGCGACACGGATCGTCTCGCCATGAAAGACGAAGGTGGAGCCATCGATCACGCAGTTGTCGTTGCGAATGCCGCAGAAATAAAACTGGTCGGTGCGGATGGACGCCGTCTTCACCTCTTCATTCGGCCGCACGACGGGGGTTGGCGGCGTGACGCCGACATTCACCGACGGCACCGGTGCGGCCAGGGCGACCTTCGTGACCGGGTCGGGCTTCGGATTAGGCTTGTGCCTGTCCGCCTGATGCGCGACGCGCTCCTGCGCTTCAGGAACGGCACGCGGAGGCTTCGGCTTCGTTTCCGTTCGCGACGCAAAAGCCACGACATCGGAAACCACGGGCCAGTGCCGCAACTCGGCGCGATGGTCATAGGCCATGACGCCGCCAAGGGTGAGCGCTGCGGCCAGATACCACGGCGCCATGCCGCCCTGCTTGCTGCTGCTTCTGCCCGAACTGCGGCGTCGACGTTTCGTAGTGGCTTTGGCCATCGGTCCCCATCCTGATTCGAGACCGCATTATGCGTTTGATGGGTTGCCGAAAAGTTTTCGAGGGTACCCCAACAGAGGGGAAGCCTGCGACGAACCGGTCATTCGCCCTGAGCATCACGGCGGTTCTTGAAATATTCGGGAATCGAACCGCGACCGCCCGAAGGACTGGGAACGGCCCCTGCCCGCAACAAGAGGAGCGGCAAACGGCGTTCGGCTCAGGAACCCTTCGAGGAATTGGTTTTCCCGCGCCAGCGCGCCCACCAGACGGCCAGGCGACGACGACGGCGGCGAACCGAGGGAATGTCGTGGGAAAGCACGATCAGGCCCAGCGGTATCATCCAGAAGCCCAGCACGGGCAGGAAGCCGAGAAAACCGCAGAACACCAGCAGCGAACCCAGCAGGATGCGCAAGAGCGGAGAGTCGGGCAGCGCGATGCGCCATTTGCCCAGCACGATCTGTCGTGTCTGCGGATCAATGCCGAAATGCATCTGCTTCCTGTTTTTATTCATCATTCCCTATCCGGCGTGTTTTCCCACAATTGGGGACTTCTCCACAGCCTCGCAACGGAACTTGTCATTTTTTTTGAAAAAAGCGCTTGGCAAATCAGAAAAGCATGCGTATTAGCAGCCTCACTTCTGAAGCGCACAGCACAACAGCGGCGCGGATGATCCCTGGTAGCTCAGCGGTAGAGCATTCGACTGTTAATCGACAGGTCGCCGGTTCGAATCCGGCCCGGGGAGCCACTTTCTAAAGGCCTGCACCTCACGGTGCAGGCCTTTTCTTTTAGGCCTTTCAATAGCTTAGCTGCAATCTTGAAAGCGCCAGCGATCAGACCTCCCCGCTGCACCTTGCTTTTTTGGTTACATTTTGGGTACTTTTCGGACCACAAAAGGCTCTGAAAGGCGCTCATTCATGGGATCTGACGATCTCTCCCGCTACGTCGTGAAGCATCCAGCCAGCGGAATTTACCGCTATTATCGCCGCGTCCCGACGGAAGTCGCTCACCTCGACCAGCGATCCCACGTCAAGCAGTCCCTAAAAACGAAGAATTTGAAGGAGGCGCTGGAGAAGGCCCAATCGGTGCACGAGGCCGCTGAGAGCCTTTGGCGAGCGCTGCTGGCTGGCAACGACAACGAAACGGCGTTTGCGCGCTACGAGGCCGCTGTGAGGCTCGCACAGTCGCTCGGCTTCACCTATCGACCGATCACCGAAATCGCGTCGCTCCCGCTTGAGGAAATCGAGCGGCGGCTGGCTGTCGTTGGAGAAAACCTCGATAGATCGCAAATGATCGTCGACGCGGTCGCAGGAACGGTCGATGAGCCGGCGCCGCGCCTCAGCAACATCTGGTCTCTTTACGAGAAGCACAATGCCGCAGGCCTCACCGGCATGTCGAAGAATCAGCTTCGAAAGACCAAAGTGTCGCGCGAACGGGCAATCACTTACGCGATCGACGTGATGGGGGATCTTGAGCTGGGCGCAATCACTCGTCCCGACGTGCTGAAGTTTCGCCAGTGGTGGACGGACAAGATTATCGACGAGGGTCTGAAGGCCGACACGGCCAATCGCTCGTTCAGCGACATCATGGGCATGCTCACGCCCATAGACGCAGCGCTACACACGAATTACCACGCGGTATGGGAAAAGGCCCGCATCAAGGAGACGAACGCCACTAAAGGCCGCAGCCGCCCGCCCTTTTCCAGCGAATGGATCGCATCGAAGATCCTGCTGCCGGGCACCATGGATATGCTCGACGAGGATGCGCGCCTGGTCGCCTACGTGATGGTGGAAACGGGCGCCCGCCTTGGCGAGATCTGCAATCTCAGGCCGCAGGATATCCGTCTCGACGATGAGGTCCCGCACATCGAAGTGGCGGAGCGCGATGATAGGCGGCAGAAGAGCGACTATTCGATCAGACGCGTGCCGCTCGTCGGGGTTTCGCTGTGGGCCATGCGCCAGCGGCCGCAGGGCTTCAAGAAGTATCACGACAAGGCCGACTCCGCCTCTGCGCTGATCAACAAGGTCCTGCGAAATAACGGCTTGATGCAGAGCGATGACCATTCAATCTACTCGCTACGCCATAGCTTCCAGGATCGAATCGAAAACGCGAACTGCTCCGATCGCATGCAGGCCGACCTGATGGGCCACGAGTTCGGGCGACCGCGCTATGGTGACGGAGCGGAGATGAAGCGCCGGCAGGCGTTTCTCAGTGGGATTATGTTCGCGTGGGTAATGTGAGATCATGTCTCACCGACGGATGTCGCGGGCTTCGCACAGGAACTTAGAAGTGCATACACCGTTTCGTTACCATGATGCGTCATGATAGCCCTATCTGATCAGTCGAGCGCATCTTTACCGCAACGCACAATGACACCATATTGTGTGGAATCGATGTTGATTGTAACGTCCGGCCACAGCTCACGGGAGGCTTTCAGGCTGTGATGCCGGAAAGGAGCGCGAATGACAATGGCTCAAGCTCATCACTACGGTGGTGGGGGCTTCGCCCCATCTTCGGCAGAGCCGAAGGTTGCGCGGTGGGATCACGCTAAGAAATCAGCGGACAGCCTGACCGCTCTATACACCACTCCGCCAATCCCTGTGCTCGAAATCGCAGAGTCAAACGGCGTGAACGTTGTCTTTGCAGATTTCGGAAAACAGAACGAGATGGTCGCTGGTTTTTGCGACTTTAAGACTGCACGCCTTTATGTGAACAAGGATGATCGCGTCGAGCGCCAGTTCTTTACGATCGCTCATGAGTTCGGTCACTGGATGCTTCATCGGGATCTATTTCTGGCTCACCCTGAAAAGTATCCGGTTCTGCCTCGCTTCCAGAATGTCCCTGCACACACTCCGATGGAACAGGAAGCAAACTATTTCGCCGCTAATCTACTCGTCCCGGCCAGGTTGCTGCGTCCTGTAATGCACGCGCCAGTCACCTATCTGGCTAACATCTTCCGCGTCTCAAAGACCATGATGGAGTATCGCGTAAAGAATGTCAGGGCCTGATGAGCCGACCGATGATAAGCTCCCGACGCCAGAGGATATCTTGGCGTCGGAAGACTTTAACATTGATCTTAGCGAAGAATATCAAACAGACGTCGAGCGAGCCTTCAGCCGTGACGCTGTCCGATCCGAGGCTGAGTGGGCGCATCTAAAGGGCCTTCAGGATCACTATTGGCACAAAGGCAATTGGTCCTGGTTCCTCATGGCAATTATGTCGGCCATGATAATCTTCCAGTCGACACTGCTCGGATTAGTGGGCTCGGGAGTTTGGGACTTCTCGAAATACGAATGGCTGCTGCCGGCGTTGCTCGTACAGAACCTCGGTCAGATAATCGCACTGGCCTTCGTCGTCGTCAGATCGCTTTTCAAGGATCAGGGTTTCGTCAAACCTATGAAGTAACCCGCTTCTCCACGCCCTTGAACGACGGATGACGCAATTTCCCGTCTTCCGTCCAGGCGCGATACTCGACATCGGCGACAAGAACCGGCTGCGTAAACACCGCCCCCTTGCGCGCCAGCTTCACCGCCGGCGTTGTGGTCGAGATCGTTTTCCAGCAGCTTCCGCAGCTCACGCGATAGCTCATCGCTCCAGCCAGTCCCCACGCCACCGACATAGTTCAGCTCCTCGCCCTCGCGCTTCGCCAGTAGCAGCCGACCAATTCGACCCGGCTTCGTCGATGGCTCGAAGCCCACGATCACGAACTGGTCGCGCCTGGTGCATTTTATTTTTAGCCACTCCGGCCGACGGCCCGAGTGATACGACTTGTCCCGCCGCTTGGCGATGATCCCTTCCAGTCCCAGCTCGCAAGCGACTCGAAAGAACGCGGCGCCATCGGCATCCACCTCCTCCGAAAGACGGATCGCGCCATCCCGGCCGGCGAGCAGCTGCTCGAGCAGGATGCGACGCTCGGCCAGCGGCATCCGGCGCAGATCGCGACCGTCGAGGTAGAGGAGATCGAAGGCAAAGAGGAGGACTTCGCCAGGGCCATGCACGCCCGGCCGGCGCCCGAGGGCGCGCTGCAGCAGGCCGAAGTCGGATCGGCCCTTGCCGTCGAGCACGACGGCCTCGCCGTCGATGATCGCGGTATTGACGCCCAGGAGCGGCGCCGCGGCAGCTATGGAGGGGAAGCGTTCGGCCCAGTCATGGCCATTGCGCGTCAGGATGAGAACTCGATCGGGCTCGATATGGAGTGCGACTCGGTAACCGTCCCATTTCACTTCAAAGGCCCAGGCAGGGCCTGTAGGCGGCTTATCGACGAGCGTCGCGACGCAAGGCTCGACGCGGACCGGCATCGGGTCCGGAGGCGGTCTCTGCTTCGTGGTTCGATCCATGCGGGCATTAACGCACAGATCCGCGAAAACGTCTCATTGACTCTCGCGACAACGAGAACGTAATAGGAACAAAATCCCATCGAGAGGAGAAGATCATGCCGAACGAGATCAAGCTCAAGTATCACTGGCGAAGGCTACCGGGCGACCCGGAGACCCTCTTTCACGGCAATGATGGAGACCGCCGAATGGGGCGCGTCGAGAAAGGCGTTACCGGAAGCCATTATCTTTGGTTCATGAACTTCCAGCACGGCATCAACGATCCCGCCGTCGCCGTTACCTTGAACGGCGCAGCGGAGAGCGCGAGAGAAGCCGCAGCGGCCTGCGAGCGCTGCTATGAGGCCGTGTTGAATGTCACATGGCCAGGAATGACGGTAGCACTGCGCGACCGCCTTTTGGGGCATGAGCAGGACATGAAGGATCGCAAGGCGCAGTGGGAAAGAGATAAGCGCCGAGAGGAGATCGGCTTGACGGTCATCCGCTAGAAACAGTCAGACCTTCCCAATGATGACGAATACGATCCGCCGGATGGCCTCGGCGAAACTCACGCCGAGCGCCATCGCAGCAATGCCAGTTACGCCGAGCGCGCCGATGCCCATCAACTTCCATCGACGAACATCGTCAGTCACTGGCTTCATCTCCGCCACATCCTCGCCGATTGTGGCAACCGAGGCCTCGACATGCCCGACGCGATCGACAAGCTGATCCATACGCTGATGCACGGCGGCGCGGCTCGCCGCCGCTTTGTCTTCCGCCCGCATCGACCCTTCTTCCAATCGCCGAATAGATTCCTGCAGGCTCCGCATGCCTGCGACCAGCTCGCCAAGCTGGCGATGTACTGCCGCATCTTCTGATGGTGCCATTAGTCCCGTTCCCCGTGCCTCTCACATTCCGCCTTCGTCCAGACCGCCGCGGCGCAGATGCCGACGACGGTCCGATCAATTTTCCGCTGATCTTCCGGCGTTACCCCCCGCGCGCCGATGAGATCAGTTCCGACTACCCGCCGCAGACCGTCGACACTTGCCGGCGCCGAAGTCCCACATCCCTGGAGAGCAAAGGTCAAAGCGAGAGCGGACATCGTCCGCAGCGCGGCCAGCTTCATTGTTCTGCCTTTCGATTGAAGTTCGGGCATCGTCGCCGCCTCTCCAGTAAATCCAGAGCAGAAAGCTGGCGACGATCGCGAGCACGGCCACGGCCGCGATGGTACGAGGCGTCGAGAGCATCACACGCCCTCGATCGCCGTCTTGATCTCACGAACGGCCGCGATGATCTGATGCCGCAGCACCAGGCCGACGCCGATCGCGACGAGACCGACGCCGCCGATCGCGAGCACTGTCTGCCAGTTGGCGCCAGCAAGCGCGGAAATCCCCGTGCCGGCCGCCGAGGCGCCGCCGAACAGCCAGCCCCAGAGGTTCGTCTTTTTCTTCACTTCGGTTTCGACAGCCGGCGGCACGACGGTTTCCGTCACCGGCGCCACCTTCACCTCTGGTTTCGACGCCTCGCCGGGGACCAGCGCGACAAGCCGCTTGTGCAATGCCGCGCGCGTGCGGGGTCCGACGTCGCCGTCGACATCGAGGCGACTGTCAGACTGAAACTGCCTGATGTTATCCGGCCGGTAGCCAAGTACGACCAGCGCCAGGCGCGCGAAGCGGTCGACGCGATCGGCGAAGCCGTTCTTGCCGCCGTTGATCTTCTTCGTAATCGTCTCAACGTCGCCCTGGTCGGCCCAGCGGTTAAGGTCACGCTCGCTCCAATAGAAGATCGGCACGAGCCCTTCCCACGGATCGCGATTGACCGCGTCCGGATTGACGACGAAGTCCGGGCAATCGAGCCCCTGCCGCCGGCACCAGTCGCGGAACAGACGGTAGTTGTATTTCCCGGTCAGCTGCATGGCCGTGCGGCCTGCATACTTCCTGCCGTCGCCATCGCGCTCCGGCGTGTTGCCGAGATCCGGGCGAGTATCGTAGCGCTCTTGCGCCGGCGTCGGCCCCCAGATCTCGCGATCGAAGCGGAAGTCCGCACTTTCGTGCCCGAGCTGCGCAAAATAGTGGACGAGCCGATGCGGCTTATCGAGGCCGAACATGTCCCCGTAGCGATCGAGCGCGACGAGCACGGATTTCAGGTTGTCTTCCTTGACCGGCCCTTTCGCGGCCGTGCGGATTTGCTGCGCGGTGATGACGCTCATTAGGGATGCCTCATTTTCGGGGAATGCAGGCCATCATCCAACGCGGCATAGTGCCGGCAGGAGAAAGGGTGATGGGACTACAGTTGAAAGGCTCGCCCGGGGTGCCGGGCGAAGCTAGGCGGGTTTCTCAAAGACGGCGTAGAACTCCATTGAGTTCCAAAGAGTCGGGTAAATCCGCGCAACGGGCATTTTGATGAACCCCCGTTCGAATAGCTGCCGCATAACCACTCGGAAGCTGGCCGGCGTGAAGATCCAGCTATGAACGTCGATGTATTGCCCCATCGCAAGCCGCGCTTGCTCTAGGACGTTCTCGAAAACACCAGGGCGCTCTGTAAAAAACTCGTTATCAATCCGCCTGCTGCCGTGATCCCCGGCCCAATGTCTCGCCGGGTCGTTATGTGTGAGGTTCATGGTGTGCTCAAGAACCTTCCCGGGCGGGTGAAATTGCCGTCCCTCGATGTACGCGGCCACGGCATCAATGAACCGAGTTTCCGGGTGAAAATGATCGAAGCAGTATCGCTTGTCAGGCGCGATGACATAGTATCGGCCGCCGGGCTCCAACAGATCGAAGACGCCGTTCAGGTGCCTGATCAGATCGACTTGATGCTCGATGGAATGGCAACTGAACACATTTCGAAAACGACCGGAAACTGACGACAGATCGCCAGCCGGATGGTTGAAATCGATCTCCTGCGCAGCCTCGATCCCCGCCAACAGATGCTTCCTGTTCTCCTCCTCCTCGGAATAGGTGATGATCTTGCGGGCGCGCGCAACCATCTGCTCCTTATTGAGGATGTCGAAGTATTTAACGCTGTAGGCAGGTCGTCGCAGGCACGGATTGAGAAACGGCCCGATCTCGAGCACTGTCTCGCTCCGAGGAACGAGATCGAGAAAGGCGGACCGGCCCGACACCTTCGAGCAGACCCGTCCTTCTGACATTCCATGATTGCGGTAGTGTTGCTCAAGCCCCTCTCTGCTGTGCGAGAGAAGGTCACTGTGCCGTCTTCGGTAGATACGGCCATCGAATTCGGCCGGCAGGCTTGTTCTCCGAAAAAACACGGTTCTCCGTCCGAGCTACAGGGTAAGGTTGTCGTTTGTGCTGCCTTGCACGGTCAAGGTCAAGGCGTTGCGGCTCCAATGGTGTTGTTGGTCCCGTTGTTCACATTGGGAGTAGTGACACTCTCGTAGCGATTGTTGACGACGAGGATGTCGTGAGAGCCACTATTGAGGACGTTCCCCGACGGCATAAAGCCGTACTGGTTCGCGGTGATAATGCCGTGATGTGAGCCGGAAATAGCCTGCACGCCGGCCGCACCGGTCACGGTTCCCTGACCTTGGAAGTGGGTATTCGTCACCGACCAGCGATAACCTGCGGTTCGGATCCCGACCTGATTGACCTTGTCAATAATGAAGAAGGTGTTGGCTACCTCCATACTGGTCGCCTCGGTCGACAGAACCTCGATCCCGGCAACCCGGGTATTCATGTGTCCCCCGGTCACAAGCAAACCGTCGTTCGCGTGCTGCCCCGCGGGAACATAAACGCCACACCGTCCGCCCACGAAGTCACTGCCGTTCACAACGATACCCTGGACGTATTCGCCGACCAGAATTGCGTTCTCGAACTGCGAGAAGAAGCAATTATTGAACGTGTGCTTGACGCAGTAGTCTCCGGTGGCGCTCTGCAATTCAATCAAGTTGCCGCGCCCATTTGGATCGCCGATCGGCGTGCCGGGGCCAATGAAACGGCAATTGTCGAACACAAGGTTGTTAGTTCGATAGCCGTAAACGGCCGTCTTCCAATGGTCCGAGACCTTATAGCCATCCAACCCTTTGAACACGACATCCTTGAAGATGTTGTACTCGGCCGCAGCCGGGTCGCCGTAGGCTGGGCTAATCAGACGGAACGCTGACATAGCTGTTGTCTCGCTATCTGTCTGGACATTGAGATGCGCGAGATTGAATGAGTTGAACACGGTCTGATAGTTCAAGGTAAGCGCAGCGGTTAGCTCCCCCCGA
Organism: Ensifer sp. ZNC0028; assembly: GCF_000799055.1. Classification (NCBI taxonomy): domain Bacteria; kingdom Pseudomonadati; phylum Pseudomonadota; class Alphaproteobacteria; order Hyphomicrobiales; family Rhizobiaceae; genus Ensifer; species Ensifer sp. ZNC0028. Next base: position 9,187 of record NZ_JTLA01000035.1, on the reverse strand, counting down.
AAATTCAGAAGCGTCTGACGGCCAGTCCCTTCAATGGCGATGCTCTGGAAAGGTGCCGTGCAAGTCAGCGTCACCGGTGCGGAAACATTGAAGGTGCCGTTCGGGATCTTCCCCTTCTTCGAATCGAACAGGCAGGCATTTAGGAAACTCCCCCACGGCGTCGTATAATCGTCGGCAACGCCGGGAGCACCGAAATCGGTCTTGAGGTCCACATAGCCCTTCGATGCGATCTTCAGATAGGTCGCTCCGAGAATGACGTCAGTGGACCGATAGCCGCTGATGGACGTCATGACGCGGTTGCCTGTGCCACTGATCGACACCGACACGAACATCTTCAGGGCCGGCGACCAGCAGACTGAACGCCAGTCATTATCCGCCGCACTGGTCGTTGCCGACCAGCTGATGCCATCCGAGGAAAGCATGAGCCGGTTGCCGGTGCCCGAGCCGGCCACAGCGATGAATTCGCCAAGGTCGGGTGACCAGCAAACCGAACGCCAATCATTGTCGGACGCACTGGTTCGCGCCGTCCAGTTGATGCCATCCGGCGAGGTCATGACACGGTTGCCCGTGCCGGAGCTCGAGACGGCGACAAGCAGTCGCAGCTCCGACGACCAGCAGACCGAACGCCAGTCGTTGTCGGCCGCGCTGGTGCGCAGCGTCCAGGTGATGCCGTCCGGCGAGGTCATCGCCCGGTTGCCGGTGCCACTTCCGGCGACAGCGACGAAGAGCTTCAGCTCCGGAGACCAGCAGACCGAGCGCCAGCTATTATCGGCTGGCGACGTGCGCAGCGTCCAAGTGATGCCGTCCGGCGAGGTCATGACACGGTTGCCCGTGCCGGTGATCGCGGTCGCGACAAACAGCGAAAGCTCCGGCGACCAGCAGACCGACAGCCAGTCATTGTCCGCGGGCGTCGTGCGCGCCGTCCAGTTGATGCCGTCGGGTGAGGTCATCACCCGGTTGCCAGTGCCCGAACTTGCCACGGCCACGAAGAGCCGCAGTTCCGGCGACCAGCAGACCGAGATCCAGCTGTTGTCGACCGGGCTGGTGCGCAGCGTCCAGGTGGCGCCGTCCGGAGAGGTCATCACCCGGTTTCCGGTGCCCGTGCCGGCCACAGCGACAAACAGGTGAAGATCCGGAGACCAGCAGATCGACAGCCAGTTATTGTCTGCCGGAGACGCGGCGCTCACCCAGGCATAGGCGTTGACGGCATCGCGCGCCTTCTTATCCGGCGCCACTTTTCGCGCCTGGTAGAACAGCGCAAGCGGCGTCTTATCCGCCGCAGCGGCAGCAGCAGCCTGCGCTTGGTCCCTCGCCAGCTCGGCAGCAGCCTGCGCTGCCTCGGCAGCAGCGACAATGGCGCTGGAGACCTGGTCGTTGATGAGGCGGAACGTGCTGCCCGATACAACGCCAAGAACGATCATTCCGGACACAAGGCCGCCTGCAGCGACGTTGTTGCCGGTGTTCGTCTTGATCGTCAGCGGCGCGCCGCCGTTGAAGCTGACCGTCACCGGCGCGGCCGTGTTCGCCTCGAAGATGTTCATCCAGACGAGAGCCGACGCCGAAACCGGAATGCTGGTCGTGACCTGGATGTCGTTGGCCGTGCCGGCGCCCACGTCATTCGCGATGATGAAGGAGAACGGCAGATCGCCGGCACGCGTCCAGGAGCCGGTGCCAACACCGCCGACTTTTCGATAGATGCCATTGTTGGCGACGGTGGCGTCTCCAAGCACCCAGGCCATGCTGTTTGCGGGTCGCGCCAGATCGGCATCCATCACCGCCTTGCTGGAATAGATCAGGCCACCATTCGAGGTGAAGGCATTGATGATTGCTTCATAGCCCGTAAGCAGGCGCCGGATCTCATCCTTCTTCGGCTTGTTCTTGCCCGACGAAGGCACGCCGTAGGTGACGAAGTCGCGGTAAACGATATTTGCGGTGTCGGCCATGCCTGTCCCCATGCGAAGGCGCTCCGGCGCCGGGCCAGAGCAGTGATTTCAGGAAGAAAGCGAGAGGTCGTCAGGTGACGATTGCGGAGCCCGTCGCAACGGCCGCAGCCGGTACGCCGGAAGAATTGATGGCTACGATGAAGCCGTAATAGGTGCCGGCGCTTAAGCCGGTGACGATGCGCGTGTCATCCGCCGCGGGCGCGCCGTACTCGGTCGCGACCAAAGTGGCGCCGGTCATGCTGTTCGTCGTGTTGAGGTAGAGCCGAGAAGCGAAGTATTTCGGGCTGTTCGGCGCGGTCCAATCGAACTGTGCCTGACCCACACCACCGGTCAGGTCGGCATTGGTCACGATGCCGGGCGCAACCGGGTCGGCCGTCGCCGTGCGGATCTCGTAATCGGTCCATTCCGAGCTTGCGCCGTTCGACCAGGCACGAAGCCGGAACCGGTACTGCACGCCATCGGAAAGGTAGCCGGAGCGAACCTGTGTCTCCTCCGCTTGCGACGTCACCGAGCGCGGAGGCTCGATCTCGGACGTCGGCTGCCACTCCAATTCATAGACCAGAGCGTCCGAAACGAAGTCCCAGATCGCGAGACCGTAGGCTGCAGTCGCGCCCCCACTGACAACCTCCGTCGCGATCGAGACGCCGAAATTCGTCGGCAACGGAACGCCCTGCGGCGGCAGAGGCGTCACGCTTGCCCCAGGCGCCCCCTCCTCAGTCGCCGCATTGAAGGCGTAGAGGTTTGACGGCACCACGATGCCAGAGAATTCGATCGTCAGGTTGCGCAGCGAGAGCTTCGGCGTCGCCGTTATCTCGATGACCACTTCCGTCAGCCGAGGCGGCAGGTGCACGCGAACGAAGCGACGATAGGGCACGTTCTTCGCCGCCTCGTAGTGGGCAACGATCGTCACGCGCGGGGCGTTACGCCGTGTGTATTTCAGCTTCTGCAGACGGGCCACATGGTTGTGGCTTTGGAGCGCCTGGTTGTCGACGGTCACCGTCCGCTCGGTATCCTCACCGGCATAGGGATCGCCGTAGATCGCCGCGTCCACCGTGTTGTAGCGGCTTGCCGGATCAGTGAAACGGCCGCGCACTGCAAGCACTGTCGAGGCGCGTCGCTGGTTGACGTCATGGGTGCAGCGGATGATGTCATCGGCCGTCAGTCTGATATCCGGCTCGACATACTGCCCGGCATGCACTCCGATCAGCCCGTCCGGCCGCTCATACACGACCAGCTCGGCGGCCTCATCCATCAACCGGCCAACCTGCACCGGGTCATTGTTCGCCCGAAACCAGAAGCCGCCATGATAGCGCTTCTCGGTCCCGCCGCTTCTGTTGATCACGTCCTGGTCGCCAACATTGGCGGCACTGATCCAGTCCGGCAGGTACATGTCGGCATAGTTGAGCTTGCCGCCGACTGGGTGGCAAAGGTGCCAGAGCCGCATCAGCGGTAGGTTTTGGGTGAATTCCCAGGTGTTATCATCGTCAGGGTTATGGCCCGGGGCCCGAGGGTCGAAGAGCAACGCACCATCGATCACCGCCGAATGCTGCGGCATCTGGTTTGGGAACACCTTGAGGTAGTCCTTGCTGCTGGCCGTTGCGCAAGTCATCAGGACCGTCGCCAGGCCATCGCCGCGATGATTGTTGCTCCAGATCGTCGGGAACGTGGTGACCATGAACGGATAGGCGGTCTCAGCGTCGAGCCCGAGCCGAGTGTTGAGCCGGACATAGGCGCCCCCCTTGTAGAAATAGTTTGCCGGGGAAGTGACGATATCGCCGGTAAGCGTCACCGCATCATCGTGCAGATAGTGCTGCACGTACCCGGCGATGCGGTGCGCCGCCACGATCAGCACGTGATAGGCAACGCCACCAGACTCCTCGAGCGCCGCATAGTCACTGCCCTTCTTCACTCGGCCAAGAGCGTAGGTCAGCGGCGGGACAGGCTGCTTCAGGTTATAGCTGCCGTCCTCCGGTTTCGGCACGGAAGGTTTCTGCACGAACAGCCCTTGCAAGGCCTGCGCGCCGAAGGCGAGACCCGCATACGCGAGCGCATAGGTACCGAGATAGAGCAGGTTCGCGCCAACGACGGATGTCGCGATCGACGAGACAATGAGCGCGGTCAGTTCGATCACACCAGGCATCAGATCATCCAGATTGCGAGCGGCATCGCCACCATCGGGCCGATGCTGTTCTTGAAGCGCACCAGCCAGCGCTCCCCGTCGTGGATCGCGCCGAACTGGCGGTGAATGTTAAAAGGCGAGCCAATGACGCCGATCGAGCCGCAGGAGGGCTGCTGCACGCGCCGCCCGCCGATCCGGCTGGCGCAGTCGGCGACGAGCGACACCACGCCGCCAGCATGCTCGACGATCAGGCGGAAACCGTCGTCGCTGTCATATGTCCCGCGCAGATGCGCCGCCGGGTCCGGATGGCCGAGCCAGAGCGCCCAGGACGCGAGGAGGAGACAGCAATCGACATCGACGCCAGGCCGCCATGGCTTCTCGCCGTAGGCGCGCAGGAAGTCCGCCAAAGTTGAGTTCATGAAATCTACTCGCTCGACTCTCAGGGAACGCCGTGCTTCATTCCGCCTCGAAGATCGGGAGGATTGAATGACTGACGATGGGTGGAAGATGCCGGAGAGCATTACGCTTGGAGCGAACCTGATGTTCGCTCTCAATTTATGTACAACCTTGATCGACAAGGGCGTTCTGACCAGGCAAGAAGCCGCCAACATTATGGTCGAGACAGCTAACGATATCCGATCAGGCTCAGAAGACGGCGCAGGAGAGATCCTTGGGGAGGCCACCGCCGGACCTTACGAACGGTTGGCGGCCATGCTTCTAGGCTACGGAACAGAGCCCTGATCTCATCTTTCGGCGGCTTGGCCGATCGCACCGCATTTGCGGGGTCATTAGACATCCTTTAAGTCCTCACCAGTTGGGCCATCTAATCGTGTTGTCGATCTGAAGCGGGATGCGCTCGCAGAACCGATCCGGCGGCGCCGTCGGGTTGAGCACCTTCGATCGCGCTTTCTGGTCGACGTCCGAAAGCACGGCCCCATTCGTCAGCGTGCGCAGCGTGAAGCGGTTCGTGATTTCGATCGTGATCGTCGACAGGATCTGGTCATCGGTCGCCGCGTCATCGAAGATGATGTCGTCGATCGTGCCGGTGAACTTGATATCCGGTGAGCCGACCGGCTGGTCGAATTCGTCACAGTCCTGGATCAGGATGCGAACCCGCGTCCCGATCACTTCCCCGTCCTGATAGTCCGACCAGATGACATTCGACAGTTCCTGGTCGATGCCGGAAAGCGCCAACGACAACGTGAACGCTTCCGCATTGATCGCCAGCTCGATCTGGTCGAGCGCCGATTCCGTCAGCACGCACGGCCGCCAGGTGTTTCCGTCCAGGTCGACGAACAGACCACCCGACCCATCCCAAAGCCGCACGGTCTTCGACGGGAAATCGATCTGCGCCAACACACGAAGAGACTTGATCATCACGACACCAAGGAAGCCCAATAGTCCGTTGCCTCGACAAAGGAGACGCTCGGGAAGAAGTTCTTTGCGATCGCGTCTTGCGTCAGGTCCATGCCGCGATCCTGGGCCAGACGGCAAAGGCATGTGGGCTGGTCGAACTCCAGATCCGAACCCGAAGGGATGAGCGCTCGAACCGTCGGTGAGATAGGAACCGTCCAGACATCCCCGCTGACATCGATCACAGGGCCCGTCTCATAAGCTGCATGCTCAAAGGAGAACTTGACCCCAACCAGGTTCGCCGCTGCATTGATGATTCGCAGGCGGATTGTGGTGGCGCCGACCGGCGTCACTCCTTCCGTTACCACCGAAATCGCGCCCTGACTGTAGGGCGTATCATCATCAAACGACGCATCGTCGCCGTGCGGCACCTCTCCCGACGGTTCGAACGCGCCAGAGAGATAGGGCGCCGAAAGCGACACACGCAACGGAACCACGATCAGGCCAGATCGGCCACCCAGCTTTTGGCGAATGGCCTGCCAGGTTTGCCACTGTTCCCGGTAACGGTTCTGCAGCACCACATTGGCGTAGTCGATGCTCCAATATCCGAGATCCGTTCGGATTGCAGGCTCGACGCCGCCGAGGGACCGACCGCCCGACCTGGTGAACGGAACCAAGCTTGCGGAGATCTGCTGCGGGCGCAGAACGCAGATCGGCCAAACGATATTGTCAGCCATTTCGATAATCCCCACCTGCAGTGTCGCGCTGGTATTGCGCCATAGCGGCGGGCGCCTGCTTGTTTGACTGTTTCACAGCAACGTTGATGATGGTTCCGCTCGCCGTCTGAATGCGCTGATCGGCGATTTCAGCGATGACGGAAGGATCTGCCATCAAGTTGATATTGACGCTTTCTGCCCCTGCCGAAGGAGCCGCCACCGGCGGCACGCGAAGGTCGACCGGGATGCGCCGGCCATCAGGGAGAGGTACGGCCGCTTCTGGCCCCGCCTCACCAAAGATCGCTGCGGATCGAGAGACGCCGCCGCGGGAGAATGTTTTCAAGGGTTGAGGCCTACCGTTGGCGGCAACACCCCCCTTTGCGAAACCAAACAGCGAAAGGAGGCCGCCGAACAGGCCGCCGCGGCCGCCGTCACCACCCCCAAGCCCAGCCAGAGGGCCAGTCCCCAGCAAGGCAGCCTGAGCGACCGCCTCGATCAGGGTGTTCAGAAATTTATCCAATGCGGCATTGCCGGTCTCGATCTGCGGAATGAGATCGGAAAACGCATCAAATGCGGCATCCCCCAGGAAGTCGGCGGCTTGCCGAGCCTGATCTTGGCTCTCCGCCAGCCGATCGGCCGAGGCGGATGCGTTCGCGTAGCCTGTCGCAAGCTCCGTGATCTTGGATTCGAGTTCCGGCGTGATTGCAATCCCCGCCTTCTGCGCCGCCGTAAGCAGATCCTGTTTCGAGCGCGCAAACTCGATGGAAAAACCATAGTCCTCGACGAGCGGGTTGATCTGCGCTTGGGCTGCGGTCTCCGACTGGATTGCCGCGGTGCGCTCTTTGATCTGCTCGATCTCGCGCTGATACTCGTTTTCGCCACCACCTCCGCCGCCGCCACCGCGACGCCGACGACCACTGCCGCCACCACCACTACTACCGCCTGCCGGCGCCTTGAAGTTCTTCAGCGAAACCGGCTTTACGTTGCTGCTGAGCAGATCCTGAGGAACGCCCTGCAACGGATTGAACGGCACCTGAAAGTTTCCAGATCCGCCTGCCGGGATCGCCTCCAAGCCGCTATCGCCGATCTTATACCCGCCGACAAAATCAGACATACCCGCAGCCGCCGCACGAACCTCGGCAAGCTTTGCCTGCACCTGGCTCAACTGCGCGATCGCGTCGGCATTGTCGAAGCCGAGCGACGTATTGAGAGCGATCCGATCCTGAAGGGTCTTTACGTCGCGCTCAAGCGAGGCAACATTCTCCTCCGCCTCTTCTTTGTCGAGATTGAAGACGTTGCCATTCGCGTCGGTCACACCGAGCATCTGATTGAGATCGGCGAAGATCTGCGCATTGCCGAGACTGCCGAGGAACCCACGGAAGCTCGCTTCGGCATCCTTGATCTTCTGGATCAGCCCGGAAACATCGAAATCATTGATGGCATTGGCGGCATTGTTGACGCCGAGCGCAAAATTCTCCCCCGCCCCCGTCGCTTGGTTGAACTCGCGCACGACATCCGTCAGCGCGTTGTAGAGGTTGGTCGACGCCTGCGCGGCGGTGAAGGTGGAGCTTGCCGCCTTCTCCTCGAGAATGACCGCGCCCGCCTCGAACGCTCGGAAGAAGGCCTCCGACGAGATCTGTCCGTCGACGACGAGCGCCTTCAACTGCGAAACCGATCCCCCCGCTTCCTTAAGACCAGCGGCGACGGCTTGGGCGATCGTCGGCGCACCCTCAAGTATCGAGTTGAACTCTTCGGCCTGCACCTTGCCGCTGCCGAGAGCCTGACCGAGCTGTAGCAGCGCACCGCTTGCCGTCTGAGCATCCGTGCCAGCGACGCGCAGTGCAAGTGCGACATTATTGGTGAAGCCGAGCAGCTCCTCGGTGGAAACGCCGAGTTCCTTCTGCGCCTGAGCAGCTTTTCCGTAGAGGGCGGCCAACGTCTCGATTGGCGCCCCGTTCTGCTGCGCAGCCTTCGCCAAGCCCTGATAGACGCGCTCCAGCTCAGCACCCGAAAGCCCAGCCACCTTCAGCGAGTTGTCGATGCGCGTTGCCGATTCCGACAACCGCAGCAGGCCGCGCGTGACCGCTCCACCGGCGAGAACCCCGACAACACCGCGACCGATGCCGACCAGATCGGTAGCCAAGTTCTGGTTGAGCGTCGCGAAACGCTGCTCGATCGCACGCGCCTGCTTGTTTGCCGTCGCATTGGCGCGGCTTAAAGCATTTTCGAAGGCCTTTGTTCTAGCCTCCAAAGCAACTATAAGTCGTTCAACATCAGCCAAAAGGGAGGCTCCTAAATGGAATTCACAGGCGCTATCGGCGCGATCATCATTCTCGTGCTACTGCTGGCCGTGGTCATTTGCCCGTTCGTCATGATCTATCGACCGGCCGATGCGGGTCCGTTCGGCGTGCTCGTCCTTTTCCTGCTGGCCGGCTACTACGTCACGGAAGGCAAATCGGCCTTCACCGAGATAACGGCGGCAGTCTTTGCCGTTGGAGCCTTCCTTTTGGCTGCGCTCATCGCGCTCGCGAGGATCGCGGAGCGTGCCTTCAGCCAAGCCACAGGCCAACAACTCGCTCCAGACCACCCACCCGTCCCGCAAGGCCCCGATCTGATCACGCCGAGTGAGCCAAAAACTGGCGGAAAGTGGACGACGGCTCAGCGTTAAAAGCCTTCAATTCCCAATTCAGCCAGGCGGTCATCTTTCATACTCGGAGCTTTCTCCTCGACTGGATTGATCGCCCGGAAGCCCGCCATGGCGCAGGACAGTTCCCACAGCGTCATGCGTCCGATGTCACGGTGGATGATACCTGCCCACTGGTAGAAGCTGGCGAAGCGCCATTTTCCGCGCGGGAGCGGGCTTTCTTCGCCGTCCCCTCTCCCGCCTTCCCCTCCCCCGGCATATCGTCCTCGCTGCCGAAGAGAGCCGCCATCATGACGGCCTGCGCCGTCAGTACGAATTCCGTGATGGGGCGATCGTGGATGACCCGCATGACGAGCTTGCGGGCCTCATCCTTCGACATCCCTCCGCCTTCAAGACCGAGCCGTATCGGCTC